>NZ_JAAGNB010001112.1:0-12330 GCF_010550475.1 Amycolatopsis sp. SID8362 | reverse complement strand
CCTGCCCGCCGGCGCCCGCCCCGGCCTGCCGGTCGAGGTGCACGTCGCCGAGCCCGATCCGATCGCGCCCGCGGCGCAGGTCGCGGCGTGGCTGGAAGCGGCCATGCGCGCGGGCGCCGATGCCCGGGTGCACACGTACCCGGGCATCGGCCACTTCTACACCGACGCGGACGGCCCCGACCACGACCCGGCCGCCGCCGCGCTGACCGGGGAGCGCGTCCTGGAGTTCCTCAGGCGTAGCGCACCGGGTAGTGCTTGATCCCGTTGAGCCAGCTGGACCGCAGCCGCACCGGCGGCGCCGCCTCCGTGATGCCCGGCATGACGTCGGCGATCGCGTTGAAGATCAGGTCGATCTCCAGGCGGGCCAGGTTCGCGCCGATGCAGTAGTGCGAGCCCGTGCCGCCGAAGCCGACGTGCGGGTTGTCCTCGCGGAGGATGTCGAACTTCTCGGGGTCGTCGAAGACCTCGTGGTCGAAGTTGGCCGAGCTGTAGAACATGCCGACGCGGTCGCCCTTGCGGATCTGCGCGCCGCCCAGCTCGGTGTCGCGCGTGGCGGTGCGCTGGAAGGCGACCACCGGGGTGGCCCAGCGGACGATCTCGTCCGGCGCCGTCTTCGGCCGCTGCTCCTTGAACAGCTCCCACTGGTCCGGGTGGTCCAGGAGCGCCTTCATGCCGTGGGTGATGGCGTTGCGCGTCGTCTCGTTGCCGGCGACGGCGAGCAGGATGACGAAGAAGCCGAACTCGTCCGAGCCGAGCGCTTCGCCGTCGACGTCGGCCTGGATCAGCTTCGTGACGATGTCGTCCATCGGGCACTTGCGGCGGTCCTCGGCCATGTTCCACGCGTACCCGATGAGCTGCGTGGACGCCTCCAGCGGCTCGACCTCGTACTCCGGGTCGTCGTAGGCGACCATCTGGTTGGACCAGTCGAAGATCTTGAGCCGGTCCTCCTGCGGGATGCCGATCAGCTCGGCGATCGCCTGCAGCGGCAGCTCGCACGCGACGTCGGTGACGAAGTCGCCGCTCCCCTTCTTGCGGGCCTCGTGGGCGATCCGCTCCGCGCGGTCGCGCAGGGTGTCCTCGAGCTTCGAGATCGAGCGCGGGGTGAAGCCCTTCGACACGATCCGCCGCAGCTTGGTGTGCTGCGGGGCGTCCATGTTGAGCAGCACCAGGCGGTTGGCGTCGAGGTTGTCCTCGGTCATGTTCTCGTCGAAGCGGATGATGGCGGTCTTTTCCCGCGACGAGTACAGCGTGCTGTCGCGGGAGACCTCCTTGACGTCCGCGTGGCGCGAGACGACCCAGTAGCCGTCGTCGCGGAACCCCGCGGTGTTGTGCTTCTGGGGGTTCCACCACACCGGTGCCGTCCGCCGCAGCTCGGCGAACTCGTCCACCGGGAGTCGCTGGGCGAGGAGATCGGGATCGGTGAAGTCGAACCCTGCCGGGATGAGCGGAGCGGCCACGTTGCCTCCCACGGTTCGGCTTGGAACACGTTCTAAGTTGGATTAGAGCATACGGTGTTAACCAACGGAAGACCGTTTAGTGAAACCCGTTAACTTGACCGATGAGGGCAGGTGAGCACCCGCTCACCTTGTCAAGATCAAGATGACGTCGATCCTGCGACGGCTTGCCAGAAACGATAACTTGTTCTAGTTTTTGGGTCAGTGAACAGTGTTTCCCGACGAAAGGGACGACATGGGCGTGCCGGTCATCGCCGAAGCCGTGCGAACCCCCATCGGCAAGCGGGGCGGGCTGCTGGCCGGCCTGCACGCGGCCGAGCTGCTCGGCGCCGCGCAGCTCGCCCTGACCGACCGGGCCGGGATCGACCCGGCACTGGTCGAGCAGCTGATCGGCGGCTGCGTCACGCAGGCGGGCGAGCAGTCGAACAACGTCACGCGCACGGCGTGGCTGCACGCGGGCCTGCCCGAGACGGCGGGCGCGACGACGATCGACGCCCAGTGCGGCTCGGCGCAGCAGGCCACGCACCTGATCGCCGGCCTGATCGCGGCCGGCGCCATCGAGGTCGGCGTCGCCTGCGGGGTCGAGGCGATGAGCCGCGTCCCGCTGGGCACCAACCGCGCGGGCGCGTCCCCGCGGCCGTCGTCGTGGACGATCGACCTGCCCAACCAGTACGGCGCGGCCGAGCGCATCGCGGTCCGGCGCGGGTTGACCCGGGCAGACGTCGACGCGTTCGGCGCCGCCTCCCAGCAGAAGGCGGCGGCCGCGTGGGAAGCCGGGCACTTCGACCGCGAGGTCGTCCCGGTGAAGGCGCCGGTGCTCTCCCCCGAGGGCGCACCCACCGGCGAGACCCGGCTGGTCGGGCGCGACCAGGGCCTCCGCGAGACGACGACCGAAGGCCTGGCCCGGCTGAAGCCGGTGGTCGAGGACGGCATCCACACGGCGGGCACGTCCTCGCAGATCTCCGACGGCGCGGCGGCGCTGCTGCTGGTCGATTCCGACCGGGCGGCGGCGCTGGGCCTGCGTCCCCGGGCCCGGATCCTCGCGCAGGCACTGGTCGGCGCCGAGCCGTACTACCACCTGGACGGCCCCATCCGCGCGACCGAACGGGTGCTGTCGCGGACCGGCATGACGGTGGGTGACCTGGACCTGTTCGAGGTGAACGAGGCGTTCGCGTCGGTCGCGCTGTCGTGGCAGCAGGTCGTCGGCCCGGATCCGGCGCGGGTGAACGTGAACGGCGGCGCGATCGCGCTCGGCCACCCGGTGGGCAGCACGGGGGCGCGACTGCTGACGACGGCGCTGCACGAGCTGGAGCGCCGCGACGCCTCGACGGCCCTGGTGACGATGTGCGCCGGCGGCGCACTGGCGACGGCGACCATCATCGAGCGGATCTAGCCCGGCAGGTGGGCGTCCACCTCGATCTCGATCTTCATCCGCGGGTCCGCCAGGCCGCACTCCAGCATCGTCGCGGCCGGGCGGACTTCCGCGAACGCCTTGCGCAGCACCGGCCAGCACGGCTCGAAGTCCGCGCGGGACGGCAGCAGGTAGCGCACCCGCACCACGTCGGCGAGGGTGCAGCCCGCCTCCGCCAGTGCCGCTTCGATGTTGCGGACGCACTGGGCCGCCTGCTCGACGACGTCGTCCGAGATCGTCATCGCCGCGTAGTCGAAGCCCGTGGTGCCCGAGACGTACACGCGGTCGCCGTGGACGACCGCGCGGGCGTACCCGATCTGTTCCTCGAAGGTGGAGCCGCTCAGGATCGCTCGACGTTCGGTCATGCCGCGCACATTAGCTTGTGGCGCTTGTGCTTCACTTCGAAGCATGATCTCGGAGAGCCGCTGCCCGGTTCAGGACGGTGAGCTCCTCGTCCGCCGCGGCGGCGAGGGCCCGGCGCTGCTGCTGATCCCGGGTGGCACCGGGGCGGGTGACTCCTACCGCGCGCTGGCGAAGCAGCTCTACGCGCACTACACCGTGATCACCTACGACCGGCGCGGGCACTTCGGCAGCACCGACACCACCACGGGCCCGGTCCCGGTGCGGCTGCAGGCCGACGACGCGCTGGCGGTCCTCGACCACGCCACCGACGGCCCGGCGCTCGTGTTCGGCACCAGCGCGGGCGCGCTGATCGGCCTCGACCTGGTCGCCCGCCACGCCGGCCGGGTGAGCGCCCTGGTCGCGCACGAACCCCCGGCGGTGCACCTGATGCCGGACGCGGGCGGCTGGCTCGAAGCGGCGGCGGAACAGGTCCGGCTGGCCCGGTCCGGCGAGCTGATGACCGCCGTGACGCGTTTCGCCGACGCGATCGCGGGCGCGGCCCTGCCCGACCTGCCGAACCTGCGGCTGCCGCACGAGGCCGACTGGATCCGCCTGTTCGACCGCGAGCTGACGGAGTTCTTCGACTACCTGCCGGACCTGCGCGCCCTGCGGCGGGCGAGCACGGAGATCTTCCCGGTGGCCGGCGAGGGCAGCCGCGGCCGGTACCACTACCAGCCGGCGAAGATCCTGGCGCTGGAGCTGGGTTTGCCGTTCACCGAGGTCCCGGGGGCGCACCTGGCGCCGCAGCGGAACCCGGCGAAGTTCGCGGCCGCGCTGCGGGACCTGCTCAGCCCGGAGCTCTGACGGGCCATGTGGTCCCCGGACGAGCTGCGGCTTCCTCGACGAGGCCGGGATCACCGTCGACGGCGGCCCGCCGCGGTGGACTGACGTGAATGACTCATTCATGTCGTCGGACGACATGAATGAGTCATTCACTACGTCTCGGCTCAGGGCAACGGAACCCGCACCGAACCGGCCTTTGAGGAACTCCGTCGCCTGGATGCCGAACACGACGCCGATCCGGGTCGTGTGCGCCGCCGGGACACCGGCTGGTTCGGGGCCGCGCCGCGGTCGCGCCGGGCCCGGAGACCACCCGCCGAAGCCGCCGCGACCACCCTGCGGTTCGACCCGCGTTAACGCCCTCACACCACCCGGACGCCGTCCTTCCAGACCTCACGGATGTTCGAAGCCAGCGCCGGGAAGTCGTACGGGTCGCCCGCCACCACCACGAGGTCCGCGCGCAGGCCCGGCTCCAGGCGGCCCAGCTCGCCGTCCAGGCCCATCAGGCGGGCCGCCGACGAGGTCGTCGCCTCCAGGACGTCCGCCGGGGTCATGCCGCACGCCGCCATCAGGGCCAGTTCCTCGAGGTTCGTCCCGTGCGGGCCCACGCCGCTGTCGGTGCCCATCGCGATCCGGACCCCCGCCGCGTACGCGCGGCGGACCGCATCGCGGTGCACCTCCACCACTTCACGCGCCTTCGCCACCACCGCGGCCGGCAGGTCGACGCCCGCGTCGGCCGCGCGGACCACGTTGACCGGGGCGATCAGGGTCGGCACCAGCCAGGTGCCGTGGCCGAGCATCAGCTCGATCGCCTCGTCGTCGAGGTAGATGCCGTGCTCGATGGACCGGACGCCGGCGCGGACCGCGTTCTTGATGCCCGCCGCGCCCTGGGCGTGGGCCATCACCGGGCGGCCCTGCATCGACGCTTCGGCGACCAGCACGTCCAGTTCCTCCGGGCTGAACTGCGAGTGGCGCGGGTCGTCGCGCGGCGACAGCACGCCGCCGGTCGTGCACACCTTGAGGACGTCGGCGCCCGCGCGCAGCAGCGTCCGCGCCACCCGGCGCATCTCGTCGGAGCCGTCGACCGTCGCGTCCGGGCGGCCCGGGTGCGGCACCAGCAGCGGCACGCACAGCCCGGACGGGTGCCAGCTGTCGCCGTGGCCGCCGGTCTGGCTGATCAGCCCGACCGAGATCTGCAGCCGCGGGCCCGGGATCAGCCCGTCGTCGACCGCCTGCTTGATCCCGAGGTCCGCGCCCGAGGCGTCCCGGACCGTCGTGATGCCGAGCCCCAGCGTCGCCCACAGGTTCCGCGCGGCTTCGTAGAACTGGTAGGAGAACGGCTTCTGCACGCGTGACAGCAGCCCGATGTCCGACACCGTGACGTGCACGTGGCAGTCGAACAGCCCGGGCAGCAGCACCGCGCCCGCGCAGTCGACGCTGTCGTCTCCGTCGAGGTCCGTGCCGACGTCGACGATCCGCCCGTGTTCGACCACGACGTCGGCCGCCGCCGGCTCGGCGCCCGTGCCGTCGAAGACCGAACCACCGGTGAACACCGTGCGCGTCACGCCGCCTCCACGAGAGCAGTCTTGCGCGGCGCGACCACCGCGGCCGCCGCGAGCACGACGACGTTCACGCCGAGCCCGATCAGGCCGACGTTGACCGTGCCGGCGAAGTGTTTGTCCACAAAGGTCAGCCAGATGACGACGAGCTCGCCCGCGATCAGGCCGGCGAACACCGGGCCCTTGCCGACGGGCACCCGCTTCAGGAAGCCCAGCAGGTTCGCCGGGGCCAGCTGGACCGACCCCGAATAGGTCAGCAACAGGAGGTTGGCCAGCAGGTCCGGCCGGAAGATGCCGAGCACGAGGGCAAGGGTACTCGCGAGCACAACCGTGCCGTGGTTGATCCAGAACTGCTTGCGGCCGCTCGAGACGCGGGCTATGTTGCGCGCCACCAGCGACGAGATGCCGATCAGGATCCCGGCCGCCGGGACCATCGCGGTGGCCGTCGCGGCGACCACGATGACGCCGGTGACCCACGTCGGGAGTGCGTCTTTCGACAGCGTCAGCAGTACGCCGTTCGGGTCACTCCCCTTGGGCACCACGAGGATCGCGGCGAACCCGACGACCATCGGCAGCAGCAAGCACAGCTCGTACACCGGCATCCAGGCGTAGTTGCGCCGCAGCACCTTCGGGTCGCGCGCCGACATCAGCGCCGGCCACGAGTGCGGCAGCGTCATCAGCCCGACGCCGATCGCGCTGACCAGCATGCTCGTCACGAACCAGACGTGGTTGTTCGGTCCACTGTGGACGATCAGCTTCTCGGGGTGCAGCTGTTCGATCTTGTGGAACACGCCCCCGATCCCGCCGGCGAAGTGCGTCGGCACCGCGATGATCAGCACGACCAGCGCGACCAGCATGATGCCGTCCTTGAAGTAGGACGTCGCCGCGACGCCGCGCAGCCCGGCCCACAGCACGAACGCGACCACCAGCACGCTGCCGGCGACCATGCTCAGCGTCCCGGACGCGCTGTCGCCGGTGACCAGCCGGACGATCAGGCCCAGCCCGGTGATCTGCAGCTGCAGGTAGGGCAGCACGAACACGACGCCGAGCACCGCGGACAGCGTGCCGAGCGCCCGGCTGCCGTAGCGGTCTTCGAGGAAGTCGCCCTGGGTGAGGTAGCCGCGGTCCTTGCCCATCGTCCACAGGCGTTTCGCGAGGAAGAACAGCACGACGTAGGCGATCGGCACGTACGGCAGCGCGTACATCGCGGCGACACCGCCGGAGAACGCGAGGCCCGCCATGCCGAGGAAGGTGAAGGTGGTGAACACTTCCCCCGCCTGGAGGAACCACATCGTCACGGCGCCGAACTTGCGGCCGCCGACGGTCCATTCCGCCAGGTCCGCGGCCGGGCGGCGGCGCCCGACGAAGCCGAGCACGCCGATCAGCACGATTCCGGCGAGGGTGAAGGCCAGGATCATCCTTCGTCCTCCTGTCCGCGCATCAGCCGTTCCGACAGCAGCAGCGCCGGGGTGAACATGAGGCACCAGAACGCGCCCCACACGACCATCCGCGGCAGCCCGAGCCACAGCCCGGTGGTGTTGACGAACGGCAGGAACGGCATCAGGACCAGCGCGACGACCGGGAGCAGCGGCGGCCAGTGGTAGCTGCGCACGCGCGTCACCCGGCCAGGTGCCCGAGGCGGCGGACGGCGAGCTCGGCCAGCAGCGCGGCGCCGTCGCCGAGCACGCTGTCGTCGAAGCGGGCGCGCGGCGAATGGTTGTCCGGCGCGGTTTCCGGGTCGCCGGGGCAGGCGCCGAGGAAGAGGTACGCGCCGGGAACCCGTTCGAGCACGCGGGAGAAGTCCTCCGAACCGGTGATCGGATCGGCCATCTCGGTGAACCGTTCCGCACCGAAGACGTCGCGGATCGTGTCGGCGACGAAGTCGTAGGCCGCGCCGTCGTTGACCGTCGCCGGGTACTCGGGTTCGTAGGTGACTTCGATGTCGAGGCCGTGCGCGGCGGCGATCCCGCGGCAGACCCCGACCGCGCGCTCCCCCACCCGCGCCGCGACTTCCGGCGAGAACGAGCGCAGGGTGGCTTCGAACTTCGCGTCGTCCGGGATGATGTTGCGCCGGGTGCCGGCGTGGAACGTGCCGACCGTGACGACCACCGGGTCGAAGACGTCGAAGGCGCGCGTGACCATGGTCTGCAGCGCGGTCACCATCTCGCAGGCGGCCGGGATCGGGTCGCGGGCGTCGTGCGGGGACGAGCCGTGGCCGCCTTCGCCGAGCACGCGGACCGCGAGGGCGCCCGAGGCCGCCATCAGCGTGCCAGGCCGGGCGACGAAGTGGCCCTTCGCGTAGCTCGCGGCCGAGACATGCAGGCCGTACGCGGCGTCGACGTGCTTGCCGGACGCGGTCAGCACGCCTTCCTCGATCATGTGGCCGGCGCCGTCCCAGCCTTCTTCGCCGGGCTGGAACATGAAGACGACGTCGCCGGGCAGGTCGTCCTTCCGGGCGGCGAGCAGCCGGGCCGCGCCGACCAGGCCCGCGGTGTGCAGGTCGTGGCCGCACGCGTGCATCGCGCCGTCGATGGTCGAGCTGAACTCTTCGCCACTGGCTTCGGTGACCGGCAGCGCGTCCATGTCCCCGCGAAGGAGGACGGTGCCGCCGGGCTTGCCGCCGCGGAGCACGGCGGTGATCGACGACAGGTTCTTGCCGAGGCTCACTTCCAGCGGCAGGCCGTCCAGCGCCGCGAGCACCCGGTCCTGGGTGCGGGGCAGGTGGAGGCCGATCTCGGGGATGCGGTGCAGGTCGCGGCGGAGGGCGACCAGATCGTCGAGCAGGGCGGCGGCGTCCGAGCGCAGGGTCATCCGCTGATCATGCAAGTGTCGAGCACAATGGCCGGGGAAAAACACCGGAACCACCGATGCGGAGCCCGATGAGCGAAGAATCCGCCATGTTGGCCGAGCAGGACCTCAAACTGGTCGACGCGCTCCAGGCCGCGCCGCGGGCGTCCTGGTCGACGCTCGGCCAGGCGCTCGGCGTGGGCGCGGTGACCGCCGCCCGGCGCTGGGACACGCTCGTCGACCGCGGCGACGCGTGGCTCACCGCGTACGTCGGCGGCGAGCTGACCGCGCGGCTGTCGCTGGCGTTCGTCGAGATCGACTGCGCGCCCGGCACCGCGCTCTCGGTGGCGTCCGCGCTGGCCGCGGACCCGCGAGTGGCCACCGTCGAACACCTGGCCGGGCCGTGCGACCTGCTCGCCCACGTGGTCACGCCGACGTTGCGCGAGCTGGCCGCGTACACGCCCGCGGTGCCCGGCGTGGTGCGGACGCGGACGGTGCTGTCCCCGCGGATGTTCACCGAAGGCAGCCGGTGGCGGGTCCGGGCGATTTCGCCGGGCCAGCGCGAGGCGCTTTCGGCTAAGCCGGCGAGGAACCGCGCACCGCTGCGCTTCGACGACGCGGACCGGGCGCTGATCCTGGCCCTCGGCGCGGACGCCCGCGCGTCGGCGGCCTCACTGGCGGCTTCGCTGGGCGTCGGGGCGACGACGGTCCGGCGCCGCCTGGACGCCCTCCTGGGCCGCGGCGCGATCCGCGTCCGGTGCGAGATCGCGCGCTCGGCTTCCCCGGCCCCGGTGACGGTGACGCTGTGGCTGCGCGTCCCGCCGGACAAGCTGGAGACGACCGCGCGATCGCTGGCGATGCTGCCGGAGGTCCGGATGTGCGCGGCGCTGACGGGTGCGGCGAACCTGATGCTGGTGCTGTGGCTGCCTTCCCAGCACGACACGGTCGCGGTGGAGGCACTGCTGGCGGCGAAGCTGCCGTGGCTGGAGATCACCGGCCGGGCGGTGACGCTGCGGAGCGTGAAGCTGATGGGCCGCCTGCTCGACGCGTGGGGCCGCGGAGCGGGCCGGGTGCCGTTGGACTTCTGGGCCGCGGCCCCCGTGCCGGGGCACGGGGACCGCGACGGGGGCCGGTCCGGGGGAT
This sequence comes from Amycolatopsis sp. SID8362, assembly GCF_010550475.1. NCBI lineage: Bacteria > Bacillati > Actinomycetota > Actinomycetes > Pseudonocardiales > Pseudonocardiaceae > Amycolatopsis > Amycolatopsis sp. SID8362. The sequence continues at coordinate 2,794 of NZ_JAAGNB010001112.1, read as the reverse complement.
GAGGGGGGTGAGGTGGAGGGAAGCATCCACCGGACCGGGGCTGCGGGGACCGGGGGCCTGAGGGGCCATCGACCGGTGCGGGGGGGTCTCGTCTGCCGGGTGATCGGCGGCCGGAGTTCGTTTGACTGGGGAGTGGATCCCACCGGCCGGGGCGGTCCCCCGCGTGATGCGGAGGGCGGGGTTCGCTTGGCCGGGAGGGGAATCCGGCTTGCCACGGACGGGGCTGAGGTGAATTTCGCTTGCGGGGCGGGGATCACTTGGCTTCTGGGGGCGGATCTCGCTTGCCGGGGACCGATGCTGAAGTGAATTTCGCTCGCGGGGCCGAGATCACTTTGGTGCCGGGGCGGATCTCGCTTACCGGGGCCGATGCCGAGGTGATTTCGCTTGCGGGACCGAGATCGCCTGGTGCTGGGAGCGAATCTCGCTTCCTGTGAGGGTTCCTGTGGCCGAGGCGGATGGCGCTTGCCAGGCATTCTCGCGTCCACTTTGGTCGATCGAAATTCCTTGGAGGGATTGAGTTCCGGCGCCGGTGGACGCGGGGTGAGGTGGAGGGAAGACGTCCACCGGGCCGGAACTCGCGGGGCGGGAGCGACTCCCGCCGGTTCCTCCTTCGCTGATCCGGCTGGGCCGGATCGGGGTGGGGGTGGGGATTCCCGGCCCGGCGGACTGGGGGGGTGAGGTGGAGGGAAAGCGTCCACCGGACCGGGGTTTCGGGGCGCGGGACCGACGGGTCCCGCGGTTTTCGGGGGGTGGTGCTACCGGCCCGGCGGACCGAAAGGGGGTGAGGTGGAGGGAAGGGTCCGCCGGGCCGGGGTTCGCGGGAGGCCGGGCGCTATTCGGCGCAGGCCTTGCCGGAGTTGATGCAGTTGACCAGGCGGCCCATGATCTGCTTGCTCATCACGTTCGCGAAGTCGTCGTGGTCGGAACGCGGGTTGTGCTTCTCCTGGGCGAACGCGTCCACTTTGTACTGACCGTTCTGCTGGACGTCCTGCGGGACGTCGTAGACCAGCGTCACCTGCAGCTGCGGCACGTTCTTGAAACCCTTGGGGCACTTGCCCTGCTGGTCGGCGAACACGATGTGCGTGCGGTGGTTCGCGCTGTCGGTGTTCTTGCCGTCCCAGCAGTTCGGGAACGCGTGGATCCGCTCGACCTTGCTGCCCTGCGGGCAGATCGGGTACAGGTCGGTCAGCCGGTCCTCGAAGCCGGTGCACGTCCAGCTGGGCCGGGCGTTCGCCGGGCCGTTGGTGCTCTGCTTGGCGTCGCCGTACAGCACGCGCAGGCCGAGCGGCATCGCGGTGACCTGCTGGGCGCCGCCGCCGATGAACTTCAGGGTCGCGGACTCCGGCTCGATGATCTCGCCGTCGTTGTCGCCGACTTCTTCGTTCGCGCCCTGGGGGCCGCCCAGCTCTTCCTGCTGCTGGCCGCCGTTCTGCTGCTGGCCCTGGTTCTGGCCGCCGTTCTGCTGGTCGCCGCCGTTCTGCTGGTCACCGTTCTGCTGCTGGTTGTTCTGGTCCTGGTTCCGCTGCCGGCGCTGCTGCCCGTCGCGGTTCTGGTCCTGGCCGTCCTGCTGCTGGGCGTTCTGGCCGTCGGTGCGCCCGGCGCTCGTCCGGCCACCACCGCGGCCGTCGCGCTGGCGCTGGTCCTGCTCCTGCGCGGCCTGGGCGTCCTGGCCGCTCTGGTCCTGCTGGACGTCGCCGGTCTTGCCCCGCTGCTTCTGCTGCGCCTGCTGGTTTTCGCTCGCGTTCGCCGCGGCGTCTTCGCGGTCGATGCGGATGACCGGCCAGAAGTAGGCGGACTGGTCACCGTTCTTGCAGGTGGTGTCGCCGGCGAGCAGGCTCTTGAGGTTCGAGTCCGCGTCGGTGGTCACGTTGCCGACGTAGTCGTGCAGGTGCTGGGCACCGTTCTTGATCCCGGGCTGGGCGATGAAGTTGTCCGGGTTGTGGTGCGCGCCGTCCGCGTTCGTTCCACAGTCGACGGTGAAGGAACCCTGCGCGCCCTTCTTCTTCAAGGCCGCGTTGACGTTGTTGCCGGCGGGCACCTTGTTGATGTCGATGAAGAACGACGGGTCCGCCGGGTCCGCGCTGGCCTCGCCCGTGCGGCCCGCGGTGACCGCGACGGCCAGCGCGCCGACGGCGATCGCCAGGCCGATCGCACCCATCGCGATCTTGGTTCGGCGGGCAACGCGGTGCTTGCCCGTCACGGGGGACCGAGAATTCCGGGCCATAGACTAGTTCACCTCGTTCGTTTTTCCGGGCGCGCGCTTCAGCAGCGCGGCAGCCCGGGCAAGAACTACCGTTGTTTTGACGTCGAGATTCGCGCGGAACCGGAGTTCGGGTCGGGTGGTTCCGCCGCGTCGGGACGCATCGGGGGATGCATTGGGGGATACGGATCCCAGCGCCTTGAGGTTCAAAAGCGACCAGCCCGTTATCTGTTCGTTATCAACGAGAACGCAACCAGGCAGCATTCATCCAGGTCATCGCGTTATCGGGGAAAGAAAGAGTCAGCGCTGCACGGAAACGAGGACCGAACCGTCGTCGCCACGGACTTCGAAGCGCGAGATCTGGTCCATCGCCAGCGAGATGGTTCCCTGCAACCGCAACGGTTCGGGCGAGCCGGGGATGCCGAACCCCTTGGGCGGCACCGCCCAGCTGGAGACCACGCTCTCGTCGCCCGCCTTGGAGATCGCGACCAGCCGGCACTTCACCGGCCCCACGATCCCGCGCAGCTCGAGTTCGACGCGGCTACCCCACTCCACCGGCGAGACCGTCACGAGCGCGTTGACCGCGGACCCGCC
>NZ_JAAGNB010001060.1:0-19337 GCF_010550475.1 Amycolatopsis sp. SID8362 | reverse complement strand
CGGCGCTGGCGCTCACGGCCTGCGCCGTGCCGCCGCCCGCCACGAGCCCGCCGTCGATGCCGCCCATGCCGAGCGCGGCACCACCGCCGTCCGCGGCCGCGAACTCGACCACGAACACCGTGGCCATCAAGGACTTCGCGTTCGCGCCCGCGTCGACGACCGTCAAGAAGGGCACCACGGTCACCTGGACCAACCAGGACCAGGACGCGCACACGGTGACCAGCACCGGGTCCGGCGGGCCGCTGCGGTCGCCGACCCTCCAAACCGGACAGTCCTATCAGTACACGTTCACCACGCCGGGCACGTTCGAGTACCTGTGCACGATCCACCCGTTCATGACCGCGACCGTGACGGTGACGCCGTGACCGACTCCGACGGCATGACCCGGCGCCAGCTGCTGCGCCACACGGCGTGGTTCGGCGCCGCGGTGGTCCTGACGGTCGCCGGCGGCGAGGTGCTCAGCCACGTCGCCGCGCCGGGCGAGGCCGCCGCCGTCGACGACCCGAACGCGCTGCGGTTCGTCCAGGTCAGCGACAGCCACCTCGGGTTCAAGGGCCCGGCCAACACCGCCGTCGAATCCTCGTTCTCCGAAGCGCTCACGCAGATCAACGGGCTGGGGTACCGGCCGGACTTCGTGATGCACACCGGCGACCTGACGCACCTGTCGACGCCGGCGCAGTTCGACCAGGTCAAGCAGATGCTGGGCACGCTCGACACCGGGCACGTGTCCACGGTGCCCGGCGAGCACGACTCGGTCGACGACGCCGGCCAGAAGTACCGCAAGGCGTTCGGCGCCGGCACGGCGGGCGACGGCTGGTACAGCTTCGACGTCAAGGGCGTGCACTTCATCGCGCTGGTCAACACGCTGAGCCTGGAGAAGCTCGGGCACCTGGGCGCGGACCAGCTGGAGTTCGTCCGCAAGGACGTCGCGAAGCTCGGCTCGGACACGCCGATCGTGGTGTTCAGCCACATCCCGCTGTTCGCGATGTACCCGGCGTGGGGCTGGGGCACCGACGACGCCACCCAGGCGCTGTCGTACCTGCGGCGGTTCTCCTCGGTGACCTGCCTGAACGGGCACGTGCACCAGCTGTTCACGAAGACCGAAGGGAACATCACGTTCCACAGCGCGACGACGACGGCGTACCCCCTGCCGCAGCCGGGAACGCGGCCCGCGCCGACACCGGTGACGTTGCCCGCGGGCAAGCTCGCCGACGCGCTGGGCATCCGCGAGGTGTCCTACCGCCCCGGCGGGCCGGGCCTGGCGGTGAAGGACGTGAAGCTGGCATGAACCTCGTCCTCCGCATCGCGACGGCGGTGTGCCTCGCGGCCAGCGGGTTCCTCCACGCCCAGTTGTACGCCGGCGGGTACCGGGTGATCCCGGTGATCGGGCCGGCGTTCCTGGTGCAGGCGTCGGCGGCGTTCGCGGTGGCGCTCCTGCTGCTGGTGGGTGGGCCGTTCCTGCTGCGGCTCGCCGCGGCGGGGCTGGCGGCGGGCGCGCTGGCCGGGTTCGTGCTGTCGCGAACCATCGGGTTGTTCGGGTTCTCGGAGCGGGGGTTCCAGCCCGCGCCGCAGGCGTTGCTGAGCGTGCTGGCCGAGGTGGCGGTGCTGGCTCTGGTCGGGGTCGCGGCGTACCGGTCGGGCGCCGGACGCGCGCGCGGCGAAGACCGTGGTCATCGCGCCGGGGCCCGCCGATAGGCTGCCGGACGTGCGCGCGGCGAACATCGTGGTCATGACCCTGGGCTTCGTCCTGATCGCCCTGGGCACCGCCGCCGGAGGCGCGCTCCTCCTCATCGCCGGGCTGGCCACCAACAGCCGCGACTGGACCGGCTCCGGCCCGGCGTTCGCCTGGCTCGCCGGCGCCGTCGCGTGGATGGTCGTGGCCGGTGGGGCAACCGTCTGGTCGGCTCGCCGCGCAAGCTGGCTCGCCGGGCTGCCCTGCGTCGTGCTCGGTGCCGTGCCCGTCGTCGTCGTGGCGGTCGCGGCTCTTCGCTGAACCGTCAGCCCGTGAGGACCCACTGGATCTGCTCCACCGTCGGCGTCTCCACCTCGAACAGGCACTGGAGCTGGAAGCCGTCGGCGGTGGCGGCCAGGCGGGCGGCCTGGGCCGGGGGCAGGATCTCCGCCAGCCGTTCGCGCAGGCGGGCGTTGGCGACGCGGCTGGCCTGGCGGAACTCCTCGTGGCGGGTGCCCAGCGCGTACAGCTCGTAGGCGACCACGCTCGTCGCCCGTTGCTCGGTCAGCTGGTGGTGGATCAGCTCCGCCAGCCGGGCCACCACGTTCTCCGGACCGGTTCCGTCGAGCCACTCGCGCTGCGTGTCCGTCCGCAGCCGCAGGACGCGGGCGCCGACCTCGAGCAGCAGGGCCGGGACCGAGTCGAAGTGCTCGGCCGCCGCGCCGGGCGGGAGGCCCGCTTCCGCCGTCACCGTCTCCGCGGTGATGCTCGCGAGGCCACCGTGCTGCGCCAGGCGGACGGCGGCGTGCACGAGCCGCTCCCGCCACTCGGGGTCGATCACCCAAACAGCATGACACCGCCCCGTGTCAAGCGGCCAACCGGCTACAGCCAGTCGTGCTCACGGGCGTACCGGGCCGCTTCGTGGCGGGTGCGGGTCTGGGTCTTCTGCATCGCGTTCGACAGGTAGTTGCGGACCGTGCCCTCCGCGAGGTGCAGCTGGCCGGCGATGTCGGCCACCGAAAAGCCCTCGCGGGTCGCGCGCAGGACGTCCAGCTCGCGGTCGGTCAGCGGGCAGTCGTCGACGACGGCGAGGGCCGAGACGTCCGGGTCGATCCAGCGCTTGCCCGCGTGCAGGGTCTTGATCACCGACGTGATGTGGGCCGGTTCCGCCGCCTTGCTGACGAAGCCCTGGACGCCGAGCTTCAGCGCCTTGCGGAGCACGCCGGGGCGGGCGTGGCGGGTAAGCATCAGGATGACCTGCTCCGGCCGCGCGCGGCGGATCTTCTCGACCGCGCCGAGCCCGTCCACGCGGGGCATCTCGAGGTCGATGACCAGCACGTCCGGCCGGTGTTCGAGGGTGGCCGCGATCGCCGACTCGCCGTCGTCGGCCTCGGCCAGCACCGTGATCGCGCCTTCCAGCGGCAGCAACGCGGCCAGTGCCTTGCGCAGCAGGGCTTCGTCGTCGGCGAGCACCACCGTAGTCATCGTCGGGCCTCCTTCGGCGCGGGGAAGGCCGCCGCGGTGCGGAAGCGGCCGTCGGACTGCGAGACGTCCAGCTCGGCGCCGTGCTCCGCCAGGCGCTGCCGGAGCACCGCCAGCCCGCTCAGCTCGAGCGGGCCGGTGTCCGGGGCGCCGTCGTTGGCGATCGCGATCCCGCGCCGGGTGAGCGTGATCCCCACCTGGCGGGCTTCGGCGTGCCGCAGGATGTTGGTCGTCGTCTCGCGCAGGACCTGGCCGAGCAGCTCGCCCGCGGTGGCGTCCACTTCGGACTCACGCGCGACGCGGACGTGGATCCCCGCGGCCTCGAAGAGGTTCTTCGCGTTCTCCAGCTCGGCGGACAGGTTCAGCCGCCGCTGGGCGTGGGCGAGTTCCTTGGTCTGGACGATGGTGTCGCCGACCAGCTCGTGCACCTCACGCAGTTCCTCGCGCGCCCGGTCCGGTTCGCGGTCCAGCAGCTTCTCGGCCAACGCCACCTTCAGCTTCACTACGTGCAGCGTGTGCCCCTGGATGTCGTGCAGGTCGGATGCGAAGCGCACCCGCTCCCGGGTGACGGCGAGGTCCGCTTCGCGCTCGCGAGACTGCTCGAGCTCCGCGATCAGGTCGAAGAAGCGCTGGCTGACGAACATGAACGCGGTCGAGACCAGCATGGCGGCCGCGGGCACGGCGGCGAACTGGAACAGCCGCCAGCCGATCCGGTCGTCGTGCACGAGGACGTTCGCCGCGCCCAGCCCCGCGATCAGGACCGCCAGCCCGGCCAGCGCGGCGAGCCGGTGGCGGGGCAGCGGCGGGATGAGGTACGACCCCACGACCGACAGCCCGAAGAACGCGGCGGTGTCGTCGGTCAGCGACCCGGCCAGCCACACCACCGCGGTGACTGCCAGGCTCGGCCGCGCGACGCGGAGGTAGTCGCCCGCGGTCCAGCGCTCGGCCGTCGCCAGCGCCGCGAGCAGCCCCACGACCTGGATGACGACGTGCCACCCGGACCGGGCGGTCGTCAGCAGCAGGAACACGCCCACGAGCGCCAGCGGCGGGACGGTCGTGATCAGGTTCAGCCGGCGCAGCCGTTCCTGGACCTTCCCGCCGGTCCAGGACGTCCTGCGCGCGATCGTCGGCACCTCCACCAGCCGAGCGTATCCGGCTGAGCGGGCCGCACCAGTGACACCACGTCACGGATCCGGGTGACGCGGCCGCACTGCCGGGTGGCGGAAATTCCCGCTGGAATTCGAGGCATGTCCACGACACCGGTCATCGACGTCGCTCGCCTCACCCTCACCTACGGCGGCTTCCCCGCCGTGAGAGACCTTTCGTTCCAAGTGGATCGCGGGGAGCTGTACGCCCTGCTCGGCACGAACGGCGCCGGCAAGACCTCGACTCTGGAGACGGTCGAAGGCCACCGCGCGCCCACCTCGGGTGCCGTGCGGGTGTTCGGGAAGGACCCCCGCGACCGCGCCGCCGTCCGCCCGCGGCTGGGGATCATGCTGCAGGAGAGCGGGTTTTCCGCCGACCTGACCGTGCGCGAGACCGTCGGGCTGGTCGGGCGGCTCACCGGACGGCGCGACGACGTCGGGCGCCTGCTCGGCGTGGCCGGCCTCACCCGCAAGGCGGCCACCAGGGTCGGGCAGCTCTCCGGCGGGGAGAAGCGGCGGCTCGACTTCGCCACCGCCGTCTACGGCACGCCCGAGCTGGTCTTCCTCGACGAGCCCACGACCGGCCTCGACATCCAGTCGCGGGACGCGCTCTGGGACGCCGTCGACCGGCTGCGCGAGGACGGCTCCACGGTCGTGCTCACCACGCACTACCTCGAGGAAGCCCAGCAGCGCGCCGACCGCATCGGGCTCATGCACCAGGGCACCCTCCACCGCGAGGGCACCGTCGCCGAGCTGACCCGGACGCTGCCCTCGACCATCCACTTCGGACTCCCGACCCACGCGCCGTCGCCGCCGCTGCTCGCCACGCGGGGCGTGGACGGCAAGTTCCTCGTCGAAACCTTCGGGCTGCAGAAGGACCTGCACACGCTGCTCGCCTGGGCGCAGGACCAGGCCGTGGAGCTGCTCGACCTGCAGGCCGGGCCGACGCGGCTCGACGACGTCTTCCGCGCCATCGAAAACTCCTGAGAGGACGACCCATGTTGACGATCGCTCGCGGCGAGCTGATCCAGCTCTTCCGGAACCGGCTCGTGCTGGTCACCGCCCTCGTGCTGCCGGCGGCGCTCAGCGCGTTCTTCATCGCCCGGCACGACGTCTTCACCGAGCTGGGGAGCCTCGGCTACATCGCCACGCTGACGTTGTTCTTCGTGCTGGGCATCGGCCTCTACACCACGACGGTGACGACGCTGGCCGCCCGCCGCCAGAACCTGTTCCTCAAGCGGCTGCGCTCGACCGCGGCCGGGGACGCCGGGATCCTCGGCGGGCTGCTGCTGCCGGTCACCGCAATCGCGGTGGTCCAGATCGCCGTGCTGCTCGCGGTGCTGGCCGTGGTCACCGGGAGGCCGGCGAACCCGCTGCTGCTGACCGCCGCCGTCGTGGCCACCGTGGTGATGATGCTCGCGCTGGGCCTGGCCACGGCCGGGCTGACGAACTCGCCGGAGCACGCGCAGGTGACCACGCTGCCGGTCAGCGTCGGCGTGATCGCGGTGGCCGGCTGGGTCGGGCTCACCGGCACCGGCGAGCTCACGCTGCTCAAGCGCCTGCTGCCCGGCGGTTCGGCGGCCGAGCTGGTGCTCGACGCGTGGAACGGCGGGAAGCCGGCCGCCGATTCCCTGCTCCTCTTCGCTCCGACCCTCGCCTGGGTCTTCGTCGCGGTCGTGCTCGCGACGCGCCTCTTCCGCTGGGAACCGCGCCGCTGAGCGCGGCGCGAACGAAAGGAAATCCCGATGCGCAAAGCCTTGCTGGTGGCCGTGCTCGCCGTGCTCGGCGCGACGACCGCCGTCCCCGCCGCGTCCGCCACACCGGCCACTGTGGACTGGGGCCCGTGCCCCGCCGGGGCGTTCCCGACACCGGACCTGCAGTGCACGACCTTGAAAGTCCCGCTGGACTACCGGGAGCCGGACGGGCGGACGATCGACATCGCCGTGTCACGCCTGGCGAGCAAGAACCCGGCGAAGCGGCGGGGCGTGCTGCTGACCAACCCGGGCGGACCCGGCGGCGGTGGCCTGGACTACCCGCAGCTGCTGAAGTACGTGAAGCTGCCCCAAGAAGTGCTCGACTCCTACGACATTGTCGGGTTCGACCCGCGCGGGGTCGCGCACAGCACGCCGGTGACGTGCGACCTGACGCCGGAGCAGATCGCGGTCGGCAACCTGCCGTACGCGAACGGCCCGGCCGACGTCGTGAAGCAGGCCGCGTTCGCGAAGCGGGAAGCCGCGCAGTGCGCCGGGGCGAAGACCGGATCGCTGCTGCCGTACGTCACCACGGCGAACACCGCGCGGGACATGGACCGCATCCGGACGGCGCTCGGGGAATCGAAGGTGTCGTTCCTGGGCGCGTCCTACGGGACTTACCTGGGCGCGGTGTACACGACCTTGTTCCCCGAGCGCAGCGACCGGTTCGTGCTGGACAGCAGCCTCGGGCCGGGCGGCTACGACATCGACGCGATGCGCGGCTTCGGGCGGGGCATGGAGGACCGGTTCCCCGACTTCGCGGCGTTCGCGGCGAAGCACCCGGAGTACGGGCTCGGCACGACGCCTTCGCAGGTGACGGCCAAGTTCCACGAGCTGGCCACGCGGCTGGACCGCACCCCGGTCGGCGGCGTCACGGGCTCGGTCTTCCGCGGCCTGACGTTCGAAGGCCTGTACTCGACGGACCTGACGAAGCTCGCCGGGGACTGGCAGGGGCTCGAGCAGGGCCGGGCCCCGAAGCCGCCGGCGGAACCGGTGACCGGCGTGGAAAACCTGCTGGCGTCCCGGTTCGCGGTGATCTGCGGCGACTCGGCGTGGCCGCGCTCGATCGCGAGCTACCAGCTGGACGTCGCGGTCGACCGCGTCCGCTACCCGCTGCTCGGCGCGGCGAGCGCGAACATCGCGGCGTGCGCCTACTGGGCCCCGCCGGCCGAGCCACGGGTGCGGATCACCGGCCACGGCCCGGCGAACGTGCTGATGGTGCAGAACCAGCGTGACCCGGGCACGCCGTTGTCCGGAGCCCGCAAGCTGCGCGCGGCGTTCGGCGACCGCGCCCGGATGATCACGATCGACCAGGGCGGGCACGGGGCTTACCTCTTCACACCGAGCCAGTGCGGGAACTCGCTCGTGACCGAGTACCTGGTAGATGGGAAGCGGCCGGGCGACACGTTCTGCCCCGCGGGAAGCTGAGGCACGCCAGGAGGGTCGTGAGTGTTTGGTCGGGTTAGAACCCGACCAAACACTCACGACCCGTTCTCACGCGATACCGGTGGCGAACACGTGTAGGGCCGAGTTCGACGGCAGCGTCACCGCCACCACCTGCTTGCCCGCGGTCAGCGGGACGGAGTTCGCGAACACCCGGTACGGCGTCGTCGGGTACGCCGGGCCGGTGCGGGTGTTCTTGCCCAGCACGGTCGCGACGGTGGTCGCGCCGTACTGGGCCGGGTCGGCGCAGCACCAGTTCGGGACGCCGACGTCGGCCTGGCTGGTGGTGCCGTCCGCGTACTGGACGAACACCGTGCCCTTGGCCGTTCCGGTGCCGGTGGCGGCGAGCACCAGCTTGGTGCCCGTGCCCCGGACGGCGATGGTCTGGCCGGCGGCCACGGCGTTGTCCGCCTGGCCGGTCCCGGCGTCCGGCCAGGTCAGCGTGGCGCCGTTCGCGGTGAACGCGGCGCCCGGTTTCAGGCCCGCTTCCGCCAGGCCCTCCGCGCGGAAGCTGCTGCCGCCGCCGTCGAGGTCGCCCGCCGTCACATGGGCCGCGTCCGTGACGCCGACGTTGCCGTACGCCGCGGCCAGCGAGGCGTACGGGACGGTGACGGTCGCCGAGTCCGTGACCTGGTGCGCGCCCAGCCGGGCCTGGTAGGACGCGGTCGCGGTGACCTGGTAGTCCGCCGGTTTCAGCCCGGCGTCCGGCGTCAGCTTGACCGGGACCCGCACCGTCTGGCCGGGCAGGACGAGCTTCGGCGCGGCCGGGACGTCGGCCTGGAAACCGTTGCCCTGCACCGAAAGGCGGACGTCCTGGACCGGCAGCGGGGTGCCGTTGGTGAACCCGAGCGTGCCGGTCACGGCCTGGCCCGCCGCGGCGACCGCCGGCACGGTCAGCGCCACCGAGCCGTTGTCGTCCTCGGGGAAGAAGCCGCCGACCGCGCTCGTGCCGGACAGGCGGACGTCCTGACGGTCCCCGACCTGCCCGGTCTTGACGCGCACGACACCCTTCCCGGCCGGGTCGTACCACCAGCCGGACGACGCCTGGTCGAGGTCGGCCTTGCTGCCGTACTCACGCAGCACCGACGTGCCCGCCTGGACGGTGCCGGGCTTCGATCCCGTGTGGACGGTCAGCAGGTAGTTCCGCGCGGCCGGCTTGCCCGCGTAGGTCCCGTTGCTCGCGCCGATCCCGACGGTCACCGTGCCGGCGCCGGACTGCGGCGCGTCGACGGTGAACGTCTGCTTGGCCTGCTCGCCGCGTTGATAGCCGCGGGTCACGCCGTCGTCCTCGGTGAGCGTGAAGCTCCCGTGCCCCTGCGGGTAGACGTCGAGGTCGAGTTCGCCCTTGTCCCGGGTCTGCCACGACTTCGTGCCCTCGGCCCACATCGGGACGACGGCCCCGGCGCGGACGAACAGCGGCAGCGTGTCCAGCGGAGCGTCGTAACCGTCCACTGTGGTGGGTCCGGTGTACGTCTTGCCGCTCCAGTAGTCCACCCACGTGCCCTTGGGCAGGTAGATGCCGTTGCGCACGTTGGCCTTCTCGTAGACCGGCGCGACGAGGAAGTCGGTGCCGGACAGGAACTCGTACTTGGCCTTGTCCGTCCAGACGTTCGGGTCGTCCGGGTACTCCAGTGCCAGCGGCCGGACCTGGCCGACGCCGGTCTGGTGCGCCTGCGTCGAATAGCTGTAGGTGTAGGGCAGCAGCCTTTCCTTGAGCAGCAGGTACTTGCGGTTGATCGAGGTGTAGGGCTCGCCCTGGCGCCACGGCTGCTTGTCGGACGACGCCCAGCCGTCCATCGTCATCGCGGCGGGCAGGAACGTCTTCCACTGCAGGTCGCGGACGTAGGTCTGCGGGCTGCCACCGAAGATGCCGTCGATGTCGCCGGTGTTGTAGGCGATGCCGGACGTCGTCGCGCCCGCGTACGTCGGGATCTGCCACTTGATGTAGTCGTAGGACCCGGCCTGGTCGCCGCTCCACAGCACGCCGCAGCGTTGCGCGCCGGCCCAGCTCACCGGCTGCCAGACGAAGCCACGCGCGTCGCTGTTGTCTTCGATGCCCTTGTACGCGGTGTCGCAGGCGTCGAGCGCGAACTGGTAGCCGGGGCCGACCCAGGCGACGTCCAGCTTGCGCACGCGCACGCCGGCCTTGACCTCTTCGGCCTGGTTCGGCACGCCGTTCTCGGTCCAGAGACCCAGCTGCATGTTGTTCTTCCGCAGGCCTTCGCCGGTCTGCTGCAGGTTTTCGTAGCCGCAGCCGTAGCCGTCGTTGACGAGCATCCAGCCGTTCGGCATGCCGTTCTGGGTGTAGCCCTCGGCGATCTTCACCGCGTCGAGCGTGTGCCGCTCGCCGCGGTTCGCGTTGTGCAGGTAGCAGTCGGAGTCGCCGGTTTCGAGCCCGTAGATGGGCGGCAGGAACGGCTTCCCGACGAGGTCGGTGTAGCCGGAGACGACGTCCTTCAGGCCGTTGCCGACGACGTAGGTGGCGTCGAAGCGGCGCTCGTCGTGCGTGGTCTTCACCGGGCTGGTGAAGGAGTAGCTGCCGGGCGCGAAGGTGTTGCGCAGCACGCCGTAGCCCGCGGTCGAGGCGTAGAACGGCTGCGAGTTGGGCGCGCCGCCGTCGTTCCAGTTGTCGTCGGCGAAGATCTTGATCGTCTGGTCGCGGTGGCTGAACCGGCCGTTCTGCTCCCCGCCGCCGACGAACTGCTCGGCCGCGGTCCGGGCCAGGGTCTGCGTGGTCGTGGCGCCGGTCCAGGACAGCGGCGCGGCCTCCGCCCAGCGTTGCGTGCGGTCCGCGCCGTCGTAGAGGGCGAACGTCAGCGGGTGCTTGTAGGCCCGCAGGGTCACCTGGGGCGTGGAAATGGCCCAGTAGGCGCCCTTGTCGACGCGCTGGGGCGTCGCCGGGGCCGTGGTCTTCGGCAGGACGATCTTGTCGCCCGCCGGGTTGGTGAAGTTCCCGTCGGGGGCGAGCCAGATCCGGACGGCGCTCGCGGCCGGGAAGCTCACGCGCACCGCCGCGGCTCCCGACTTCAGCGTGACCACCGGGCCGTCGGTGGAGACACCGGTCAGGTCGCCGAGGTGGCCGGCCGGCGAGTCCGCGTACGCCGCGCTGGGCGCCAGCCCGAGGGCGGCGGCCGCGGCCAGACAGGTAAGCGATTGCGCAAGTCTGTTCATTAATGACACCTTTCGCGCACTAACACGCATGATGTGCTCTGTATAGCGCACGCTTCGCGCAGTGTCACTGCCTGACCGGTTCAGAGACCCGATTGCCCTACTTCCGTCGCGGCGCCGCGAAAGCGCAGCGCCCCGGGAGATGTCATGAAAGAGTCATTCACCTCGCCAGACGACATGAATGACTCATTCATGTCGTCCCCGCGACGCCGGGCAGACCACGCGGCCAGGCGACTCTGTGGCCGGTCACCCGCTCGCCGGCGCGACTTTGCCGGGACCCTGACATCCCGGCCGGTCCGCGAAGCGCGTGAACTTCCGGAGAGCCTCAGACCGCTTGGACCGCGACTCCGGCGGCCTCGAACGCGCGGACGGCGTCCGGGTCGGCGTCGGTGTCCGTCACCAGCGCGTGCACCTGCGTCGTCTCGCAGATGCGGGCGAAGGCGCGGCGGCCCAGCTTGGAGCCGTCCGCCACCGCGACCACGCGCTCGGCGCGCTCGACCATCAGGCGGTTGATGCTGGCCTCGCCCTCGTGGTGGGCGAACGCGCCCGCGTCCGGGTCGAACGCGTCCACGCCGAGGAACAGCAGGTCGATCGTCAGTTCACTGAGGACCCTCGTGGCCAGCGGGCCGCTCAGCTCGAACGACTGCGGCCGGGCGACGCCGCCGGTGACCACGATCTTCACGTTCGGGCGGACCGCCAGCTCGTGCGCGATGTTCAGCGCGTTGGTGACGACCGTGAGGCCCGGGGCGTCCCCGCGGCCGGACAGGTCCGGGCGCATGGCCAGCGCCCGTGCGACGCCGGCGGTCGTGGTGCCGCCGTTCAGGCCGACCACCATGCCCTTCGCGGCGAACGCGGCCGCGGCGGTGCTGATCCGCTGCTTCTCCGGCACGTGCCGCGCGGTCTTGTAGCGCAGCGGCAGGTCGTAGGCGAGGTCGTTGGCGACCGCGCCGCCTCGCGTCCGCGTGAGCAGCTGCTGTTCGGCCAGGTGGTCGAGGTCGCGGCGGATCGTGGCGGCGGAGACGTCGAGCTCCGCGGCCACGTCCTCGACGTCGATCTTTTCCCGCTGCCCCAGCATGTCCAGCAGGGTGCTCAAGCGTTCGTGCCGGGCCATCGCGGTACTCCCTAGTTCACTCTCGGCCAGCAGTATGCTGCATCGCCGTCGTCTGCCGCGCCCCGGCACGCCGCGCCGCTACTTCATCCGGAAGTCGTACGCCGCCGGCATCGGGTCCGCCGAGAGCGCTTTCCAGGTGTCCGAAAGGGATGTCTCGCCTTCGCGGATGTTCGCGACCTCGAATCCCGCGTCGAACACGGCCTTCGCGCCCGCGCGGTCCCCCGCCGCGAGCCGGGTGAGCGCCGTCAGCAACGCGAGCCGCCCCTCGGGGCGTTCGGGCAGCAGTGAAACCGGCGCACGCCCGGCCGCGAGCTGCGCCGACACCGCCTCGACGAGCAGTGGCCGCACGTCCGGCGCCAGCTCCAGCGCCCGCCGGTACCACCGCGCCGCTTCCTCGACGTCCGAGGTGGCGACGGCGAGGTTGCGCACCGCCCAGGCGTTCTCCTCCGCCGCGACCGACGACAGCCACGCTTCCCGCGCCGCGTCCCGGTCACCGGCCGCCCAGCGGGCGACGCCGCGGTGGTACCACGTCAGCCAGGTGTCCGCCGTGTACTCCAGCAGGTCGGCCCAGTACCGGTTGACCAGCGTCGCGGGCGGCGGGACCCGCGGATCACCCTGGGGCACCTCGCCGTCCAGCAGGTCCAGCCACGGCTGCTGCTCCGGCCCCAGCGTCTCCTTCGGGAACGGCGTGCCCGGCAAGCACGCCACCATCCGCAGGGTTTCCAGCGCGCCCCAGCCCGAACCGGTGGCCAGCAGCTCACCCGGGTCGGCGTCCGCGACTTCGCGCCACGCCCGGTGCCGCGCCGCCAGCACATCGGCGGGCGGCAGTCCCGTGACGGCGTCCGTGGCGGCCCGCCAGTCCTCGCCGTGCACCGCGGCCGGGTCCGCCGTCACCGGGCCGTACGCCTCCAGCCAGTCCCACGCTTCGCCCGGCGGGAGGCGCAGGTGCTCCAGCTGCGTGCGGGCCAGGCCCGCCTGGATCTCCAGGTACCCCGTCTCCGCGCCCGGCGCGAGCCACTCCTGCCAGTGCCGCCCGCCCGCGGATTCGCCCCACAGGAACAGTTTCCGGCCGCGCAGCCGGGCCGTCGACGCCTGCCCGAGTCCGGCGCCGGTCTCGTCGACCGCCGCGATCCACGGGCGATCCGAGGCCACCTCGAAGAAGTAGTCCGCAGCCGCGGAAGCCCGCGCCGGATAGGTCAGCTCCCCGGGTACGTCGACGAGGTCGAGCCGGCCCGAGTAGCCGTAATGCCAAGCCTGGTCCGCGGGCACCAGCACCCGCGTCGACGCCGTCTGCGGCACGGCGGTGTTCGACCACCAGTAGACCGGGACGTCGTGGGAGTGCGGGTTGCGGACCCGCACGCCGACGAACAGGTGCTCCGAGTCCGCAGGCAGCCAGAAGTCCAGCTGGTACGGCAGGTCCCGGGTGCGTTCCCATTCCCACAGCCGCAGCACGGGCGTCCCGTCCGGACCGTCGACCGCGGCGGCGAACATCGGCGCGCAGGTCAGCGTCGTATGTCCGGTGCTGCCGAGGTTCCACTCGACACCGCCGGCGAACCAGGCGTCCCGCAGCGCAAGGTTCGCGGGCTGGAACACCGGGTTGCGGTAGAGCAGCTCGCGCCCGGACGGCTGGTGCACCAGCGACCAGAGCCGCCCGCCCAGCGACGGCAGGATCGTCGCGCGCAGGTGGTCGTTCTCCAGCACCAGCGCGGGCAGTTCCCGGACCTCGCGGTCGCGCGTGTAGCCGTCCTGCAGGCGGCACGGCAGCACGGTGTCGAGCCGCCCGTACGCGAGCCCGGCGGCCAAGTCTGCGGGCAGCTCGTCCACATTGGACACCGACGCCACGGCTTCCGGCTTCACCAGCGGCGGCAGCGGGTTCTCCGGCCCCAGCTCGGCCGCGGGCAGGGTGAGCGACGTCCGGCGCAGCCCGGTCATGCGTCCGGCAGCCTTTCCCCGGTGGCCGCGTCGAACAGGTGGACCGCGGCCGGCTGCGGCGTCAGCGTGATCGGCTCGCCGCGCTGCCACGGCGCCATGCCCGGCGTCCGCACGGTCAGCACCCGCTCCCCCGCCCGGCAGTACAGGTACTGGTCGCTGCCCAGCTCCTCCACCACTTCGACGACGGCTTCGTAACCGCCCGCGCCGAGCGTCCAGCCCTCCGGCCGGACCCCGACGACGAGACCGGGGCCGGTGAGCGCCGAACGCTGCGCCGGGGTCAGCGGCACCGGCGCCTCGTCCACCTTCGTCTCCAGCAGGTTCATCGACGGCGACCCGATGAACCCGGCCACGAACACGTTGACCGGCCGGGAAAAGAGGCCGATCGGGGTGTCGCACTGCTGCAGCACGCCGTCGCGCAGCACCGCGACGCGGTCGCCCATGGTCATCGCCTCGACCTGGTCGTGCGTGACGTACAGCGTCGTGATGCCCAGCCGCCGCTGCAGCGACGCGATCTGCGTCCGCGTCTGCACCCGCAGCTTGGCGTCCAGGTTGGACAGTGGTTCGTCCATCAGGAACACGCTCGGCTCGCGCACGATCGCCCGGCCCATCGCGACGCGCTGGCGCTGCCCGCCGGACAGCTTGGCCGGCTTGCGGTCCAGGTACTCCGTCAGGTCGAGGACGGCGGCGGCTTCGCGCACCCGGCGCTCACGCTCGGCCTTCGGCATCTTGGCCAGCTTCAGGTGGAAGCCGATGTTCTCCCCGACGGTCATGTGCGGGTAGAGCGCGTAGTTCTGGAACACCATCGCGATGTCCCGGTCCTTCGGCGCGAGTTCGGTGACGTCGCGGTCGCCGATGTGGATCGAGCCTTCGTCGACGCCCTCCAGCCCGGCCAGCATCCGCAGCGTCGTCGACTTGCCGCAGCCGGACGGGCCGACCAGGACGAGGAATTCGCCGTCTTCGACGTCGAGGTCGAAGCCGTCGACGGCCGGGCGGTCCACCCCGGCGTAGAACCGGGTCGTGGCCCGGAAACTCACGGTGGCCATCTGCTCCTACTTTCCGGCGCCGAGGGTCAGGCCGGTGATGATCCGGCGGGCGAGCACGAGGTACAGCACGAGCATCGGGAGCACGACGATCGCCACGCCGGCGATCAGGCCGCCGTACTCCGACTGGTAGCTCGCCGCGCCGTAGAAGGTGAACAGCGCGCGGGAGAGGGTGAAGTGCGCCTGGTCCTTGAGGAACACGATCGCCAGCAGCGTCTCGTTCCACAGGCCGATGGCGTTGAGGATCAGCGCCGTGATCAGGCCGCCACGGGCGAGCGGCAGCATGACCGCGAAGAACGTCCGGGCCGGTGAGGCGCCGTCCAGCGACGCCGCCTCCTCCAGCTCGTCCGGCAGGGAGCGGAAGAAGCCGGTCAGCAGGAACACGGTGAACGGGATCGACAACGCGACGTACAGCAGGAAGAGCCCGTACTCGTTGTCCAGGTGGATCCGGCTGAGCACCACGAACAGCGGGATGATCACGGTCTGGAACGGCACGCCCATGCCGATCGCGACGACGTTCGTCAGCGGCCCGGACCCGCGCACGCCAAGCCGGGTCAGCGCGTACGCGCACGGCGCGGAGACGGCGACGGTCGCGACCGTGGCGAGGCCGACCAGGACCACCGTCGTCAGCACGGCGTCGCCGAACCCGGCGTTGGTCCACGCGTAGACGAAGTTGCGGAACGGCTTGCCGACGTGGAACCACTGGTACGGCAGCGCGAACGGCTTCGTGAAGATCTCCACCGGCGTCTTGAACGCGGCCGTGAGCAGCCAGTACAGCACCAGGACGTTGCCCGCGGTGAACGCCCAGACGATCACCGAGCCCAGCAGCCGCAGCGGGCTGAACCGCCGTGAGCCCGGGGCCGGGCGCGGCTTGCGCGGGGCCCGCCGCACGAGTTCAGAACTGGATCGCGTCACGACGCATCACCCGCCTCAGCAGCACGACCAGGATCGACACCAGCGCGATCATCGCCACCGCGCACGCGCACGCCGCGCCGAAGTCGGGCGTGCCGTTGGAGCCGAAGGTCCGGTCGAAGACGTAGATGCCGAGCGTCCACGCCTGGTTCGGCGGGGCGTACGTGCCCGGCCCGGCCAGCACGAAGACCAGCTCGAAGATCTTCAGCGCGTTGATCGTCCACAGCACCCCGGCGACGCCGACGACGTCCCACGTCATCGGCAGCGTGATGTTGCGGAACTTCTGCCACGGCGACGCGCCGCCCAGCTCGGCGTCTTCGTAGAGGTACGGCGGGATCCGGTCGACCGCGGCCATCAGGATCGTGATGTAGAAACCGGAACTGGCCCAGATCAGCGACGCCGTCACGACGCCGGTCACGTTGGCCGGGGCCAGGAACTTGGCCGCGTCCGCGCCGACGTGCTCGAGGACGTAGTTCGCCAGGCCCTGCTTGCCGGGCTGGTACTTGAACACGAACCCGAGGAACATCCCGAGCGCCACCGGCGCGACGATGTTCGGGAAGAACAGGATGGCGCGCACGACCTTGCCGCCGCGCATGTCCCGCAGCACCATGGTGAACAGGAACGCCAGCGCGAACGTGCCGACGCCGCCGGCGAAGACGTACACCAGCGTGTTGCGGAAGGCGTACTGGAACGAGTCGCTCGCCCACATCTGCGTGTAGTTGGTGACGCCGTTGGGCTTCGGCGTGTCCCCCGCGCCGGCCCAGCTGGTGAAGGACAGCACCACGGTCCCGATCGTCGGCAGCACCAGGAAAGCCAGGTACAGCACCAGCGCGGGCGCGGCGAACGGCCAGAACAGCCGCCTCTTGCGGCGCAGGTGCGCGCCGCCGGCGGCACGGGCCCCCTGAGCCCGTGCCGCCGTCGTCGTGGTGAGCGTGGCCATCAGCCCTGGTTCTTCCAGAAACCGGCGCCCTTGGCAGCCAGCTGGTCGACGAACTGCTCCGGCGTCAGCTGGCCCTTGAGCAGCGCGGTGTCGGCCGGGTCGAAGACGTCGGTCTGCCACTTGCCGCCCGCGATGCCGTCGATCCCGTCGTACTGCAGGACGTGCTCCTTCTCCGGGTCGTCCAGTGCGGCCTTGACCTGCTTGAGGTCGTCCGGCACGGCGAGGTCGGCGCGCGGCACGAGGTTGTCGGCCACCGCCGGGATGCCGGAGAGGATGTCCTTGTTGAGGAAGTAGGCGATGAACGCCTTGGCGGCCTCGGCGTGCTTGGCCTTCTTCGTCACGGCGAACCCGATCGACATCTGCTCGACGGTGTCGTGCGTGGCACCGGACGGCATCGGGAACTGGAAGGAGCCGTAGTCGATCTTCGTGCCGGCACCCTGCTTGTCCAGGTATTCACGGGTTTCGCTCGGCGCCCAGGTGCCGACGTAGAGGTAGCGCGAGTCGCCGTCCGCCCAGCGCTGCTGCACCTGCGGGAACTTCGCCGCGTCCCAGCCGTCGATGAAGTACTTGGGCAGCTTCGCGGTTTCAGTGGCGGCCTTGAGGAAGCCCGGCTCGGTCTTCCACAGCTGCCCGGTCTTGTCGGACGCGGCCTTGTTCAGCCCGCCCGCGCCGACGTACCGCTCGGCGAGCTGAGTGAAGAAGTACATGTTGTAGAACGGGATGTCGCCGTCCTGGCTGATCGCCGCCTTGCCGTCGGCCTTCGCCTTGTCGAACAGCGCGAGCAGGTCGTCCATCGTCTTCGGCTGCTGGACGTCACCGGCGGAAGCCTTGTTGTACCACCAGGCGCTCGACTGGACGGTGTACGGCACCATGAAGTTCTGGCCGGTCTTGTCCTTGTTCTGCGGGAAGTCGTACGAGCTCTTGGCCAGCACGTCCCGGACCGTCTTGTCGCCCTCGCCGACCTTCATCGCGAAGACGTCGTCGAGGCCCTGCGTGCCGCCCGGGGTCATGATGGCCGCGCCGACCTTGCTGACGTCCTGGTCGAACAGGTCCGGCACCGCGTCGGTGTTCAGCGCGGGCACCAGGTTCTGCGTGTAGGCCTTGCGCCCCAGCCACTGGACGTTGACCTTGACGCCGGTCTTCTCCTGGAAGCACTTGAACGCCTTCTGGAGCACCTTGCCCTGGGGCTCGTCGGCGGTCCACATGGCCCAGTAGGTGAACTCCTTGTCCGTGGCCGGCTTGACGCCCGCTTCCGGGCAGGGCGCGTTCAGGTACTGGTCGACCCCGGGCAGGGCGTTCTCGCCGGTCCCGCTGCCGGTGTCCGCACCCCCGCCGCACCCGGCCAGCAGGAGGGACACCCCCGCCGTCAACGCCATGAGCTTGCTCCGCCGCATATCGCCACCGCCCGCATCGATGAGGAACACGCCATCTGCGCGTTGCTGCGCAGTTTTAACACCTTTCGAGCACTTGTCAACACCGGGCTGCCGCTCCCGTCCGCCCGCCAAAGTCCGAGGTGCTCGGGTGATCAGGCACGTAACCACACGTCGGGACCTGCGCGCACCTCGACGCATCCACTGCGCGCAAGTGATCGATTGACACGTTGACGTTGCACAAACTTGCATCTACCGTGACAGGTGTTGCGCACAACCGGCACGGATGGGGAGTTCATGAGCGGGACCTTCATGGCTGCGGAGATCGCCAGCCAGCCCGGCTGCTGGCGGGAAGCGGGTGCGCTGGCCGCGACGAACGAAGGGTGGCTGCCCGCGGCGGGCGCCCGGGTGGCGATCGTCGGCTGCGGCACCTCGTGGTTCGTCGGCCAGGCCTACGCGGTGCTGCGCGAAACCGCCGGGCTCGGCGAGACCGACGCGTTCGCCGCGTCCGAGTTCCCGGTCGGCCGCGCCTACGACCACGTGCTCGCGCTGACCCGCTCGGGCACCACGACCGAGGTGCACACCCTGCTCGCGAAGCTGCGCGGCCGGGCGAAGACCACGGTGATCACCGGCGTGCCGGGCGAGGTCGCCGGCACCGCCGACGCGGTCGTCGACCTGTCCTCGGTGGACGAACGCTCGGTCGTGCAGACCCGGTTCGCCACCACGGCGCTGGCCATGCTGCGCGCGCACCTCGGCGAGGACCTGACCGACGTCGTCGCGCAGGCCGAGCGGGTGCTGGCCGAGCCGCTGCCGGCCGAGCTGACCGGCGCGGAGCAGTTCAGCTTCCTCGGCACCGGCTGGTCGATCGGCATCGCGAACGAGGCCGCGCTCAAGTTCCGCGAGGCGTGTCTGCTGTGGACGGAGTCCTACCCCGCGTGGGACTACCGGCACGGCCCGATCAGCATCAGCGAGCCGGGCCGGGTGACCTGGATGTTCGGCACCGCGCCGGACGGGCTCGCCGACGACGTCCGGCAGGCCGGCGGCACGTTCGTCCAGAGCGGTCTCGACCCGCTCGCCGACCTCGTCCGCGCCCAGCTCGTGGCCGGGGCGATCGCCCGCCGGAAGGGCCTCGACCCGGACAACCCGCGCAGCTTGACGCGGTCCGTCGTGCTCACATGATCGTCACCGTGACGCCGAACGCCGCGCTCGACGTCACGTACACGGTGGACGGCCTGGTGCCCGACGCCGTGCACCGGGCGCGCGACGTCCGGCACCGGGCGGGCGGCAAGGGCGTCAACGTCGCCCGCGTGCTGCACGCGCTCGGCGTCGACGTGCACGCGATCGCCACCGCCGGCGGGCCGACCGGGTCCG
>NZ_JAAGNB010001012.1:0-6797 GCF_010550475.1 Amycolatopsis sp. SID8362 | reverse complement strand
CCGTGGACCCCGCCCGCCGGCCAGCCGGGCCCGTCGTCCGGTCCCGTCCGCGCCGCGCCCGAACCGGCGGCGAAGAGCAAGCGGAAGCTGTGGGGCATCGCCGGGATCGCGGTGGTCGTCGTGGCCGCGCTCGTCGTCGCCGGCTTCTTCGTGTTCAAGAGCTCCGGGAACGACGCCGCGAGCGGCCGCACGCTCTCGCAGTACGACTTCAAGTTCGTTTCGGCGGGGGACTGGGTCCAGACCGACGACCGGGTCGCCGAGCGGCAGGTCGTGATCCACCCGCAGGAATCCCGGGACGGCAACGACCTGCTGGTCGCGCAGGAATACGTGATGGACTACGACGCGACCGCCGATCCGCAGAAGCTGGTCGACGAGCTCAAACGCAGCGCCGAGGCCGACACCGAGCGCTGGAGCGCGTTCACGCCGAGCCTGTCCTACGCCGGCCGGACCGTGATCGGTTACCACGAAAGCAAACCGGGCCGGCCGGATCTCCAGGTCGACTGGTACGTCGTGGCGAAGGGCAAGGTGCGGGTGCACATCGGCTGCCAGTACGCGACGGCGCAGTTGCGGGACCGGGTTGCCGTGGCGTGCACGCAGGCCGTGTCCACGGTCGAAATCCTCAACTGAGAGGAGGGCACGCGGTGCCGTCCGAAGAATTCGAAAGCGCCGCGGCGTCCTTCAAGCGGATCGGGCAGGACGCGGTGACGCACGCCCGCCGCGTCGCGGGGAACGCGAAGGCACGCAGCCAGCGGCGGCGGAGCGAAAACGCCGAGCTGCTGAAGCGCAGCGGCCGCGGCGTGAAGTCCGGCGACCCGACGCCCGGTGCGCTGCGCGCCGCCGCCGAACGGTTCCGCCGCGCCCGCGGGCTGGCCGTCCCGGTGGATCCCGATCCGGTTCCTTCGCTTCCGCAACCGCCGGCCCGGCCCCCTCGATCGGGTGACGAAGACGAAGACTTTTCCCAGATGCGAATCATGAAACGCGATCAGTGAGAGCGTGCGGACGGTCGCTGTGCGTGTGCTAACCCCGCTGGTAGAGAACACATTTTCGGGTGACGCGTCGCCGAGCCGGGTCCCCGGTCGAATACCCGTGGCGACCGGTTCCCGCGGCGAGCGTTAACGCAAGCAACTACTTGCGGGCAAAGCACGACAAGGGGGAACCGGGCATGGCAATGTCTGCGTCGTAGGGCCGTACAAACGAACAAGCCTGGTACGGACGACCATCAATCTTGCGAAGGGGGTTCCGGCATGACTGTCGGATTCCAGGGAACACCGGCTCAGTTCACCGAGGCCGAAGGCCGCGTCACCGAGGTGCGCGCCGGCATGGACTCCAACCTGTCCACGCTGCGCGACCGCATCGAGGCCACCCGCGCCGGCTGGCAGGGTGAAGCGCAGAAGGCGTTCGACCACGTCATGCAGCGCTTCGACGAGGACGCCCGCGGCATGAACCAGGCCCTGCAGAAGATCGCGGAGCTGCTCAAGGAAGCCGGCTCGAAGTACGAGCGCTCCGAGCAGCAGCAGCAGGAGATCATGCAGGCCGTCAACCGCGGCTTCGACCGCCTCGGCTGACCCTTCCCGTTCACCAAGACCACCTGACTTCCGCATTCTCAAAAGGAGCACACCATGCCTGATGGCGCCGGCATTGTCGTCAATTACGCCACCATCCACGCGGCCGCCGAAGACTGCAGCACCACCGGCAACGAGCTGCAGCAGGCGTTCGACCGCCTGAAGGACGACCTCAAGCCGCTGGTCACCACCTGGACCGGTGCCGCGAAGGACCAGTACGACCAGGCCCAGCGCAACTGGGACCAGAAGTTCGAGGACCTGAAGCAGGTTCTGGCGCAGATCGCCGCCGCCCTGCCGCAGATCGCCGACGGCTACCAGAGCACGGACAAGGCCGTCGAGGGCCTGTTCTGAGCCGCTAGCCCCGGAAACCACGGCGGGCCCGCACTCCGGTGCGGGGCCCGCCGTTTTCCGTTGTCCGGTAAGGGAAAACTCAGTGTGGGGCGCCGACCTCGTACTCCGGCCGGTCGTTGAGCACCCGCACGGTCACCTTCTTCTCCTGCCCGCCGATCGTGACGGTGCAGTCGAAGGTCGTCCCGTTCTGCGCGGCCTCGTTCGCCGGGCACTGCGCGTTCTTCACGTCCGGCTCGCCGTAGTTCTCGTTGAGGACCTTGACCACACCGTCCTGAAGGGACTGTCGCTCGAGGACGTCCCCGCGGAACGCGCCCAGCAGCCACGCCGCGCCGCCGCCGATGGCGAGCACCAGGACGGCCGCACCCGCGATCAGCAACGGCTTCTTGGACTTCGGCTTCTTCGCCGGCTCCACGGCGAACGCGCCCAGCCCGCCGTACTGCGACGGCTGGAACCCGCCGCCGAACTGCTGACCGGGCTGACCGGGCTGACCCTGTTGCCCCGGCGCGGGTTGCGCGGGCCAGCCACCGCCGGGCGTGCCCGGCTGCTGCGGCGTCGGCTGGGACGGCGGTTGCCACGGCGCCGGCGGACCCGGCTGCCACGGCCCCGAGAACGACCCGGACGTGCCGGGCTGCTGGCCCTGGTTCCACTGGCCCGTGTAGGAACCCGTGCCGGGTTCGGCGTGCTGCTGCTGCCACTGCCCGGCGTGCGGGCCGGTCGCCTGCTGCTCGGGCTGGTTCGGCTGCGGCTGCCACCACTGCGGCTGCTGCTGGTCCGGCGGCTGGGTCATCGGAGATCACCTCGGGTCGTGGTCACGCTTCAGCTGCCCTGGGCTTCGCCGAGCTTGCGGTAGAACTCGTTCATGGCCGCTCGGTCGGGCAGCACGGTGATCTGGGACGCGTCCGGCAGCTTCGGCATGTCCTGGAGGCTCGCCTTGCCGGTGAACCGGAAGTCGTACTTGAGCTCGACGTTGTGCCCGTCGCCGGAGAACTTGGCCTCCATCCCGAACGAGACCAGGCTGCCGTCGGGGTTCAGCGTGATCGTCGCCGGGACGGGCGCCTTCTTCAGCTCCGGCCCGATCTTGTCGGTGATGCTCTTCGGCAGGATCTCGACCTTGTTCTTGACGAAGACCTCGAACGGCACCATCACCGTCAGCGCGGTCTTGCCGTCGCCGAGGCTCTTCGCGCCGCGCACGGCCCGCTTGTCGGCCTTGTAGGCGTCGACGGTCGAGTCCGCCATCCGGCACGGTGTCAGCACGCCACCCCAGACGCACGGCTGCACGAGCCCGGCCTCCGGCTTCGGCATCGACACCCACGCCGTCGGCGAGACGCCCTTCTGGACGTACATCGGGCCGAGGTAGGTGTACTCGACCGTGCCCTCGGCCGGCGTGTAGGTGTCGATGATCTCGTCGGGGTTCTTCTGCGAGCGGTGGCGCACCGCGCGGCTCTCCGGGCTGCCGGTGCGGGCCGACGTCACGGTGCTGTGGATCCACTTGTCGTCGAACTTGAAGTAGGCGTCCAGCGAGTTGGTGACGTCGCGCGTGTCGGTGATGGCGTCGCCCAGCTTGCCGATCACCTGCTCGAACTTGCCGCCGACGTAGTCCGCGGCGTCGTCGCCCTTCGCCAGCGCGGTGCCCGCCTTCGCCTGGCCGCAGGCGCTGACCAGGGCCAGGAGGGCAGCCAGGACGAAGATCGCCGTAGGTCGTTTCCTCATGCCGTCCCCATGCTCGCGTGTGCCGCCCGGATGGTCCCATCCTCGCGTGTCGTGGCGACGCGTGCAGGCGGTTCGGCCGGAAAACCGGGTAGAGTCCGGCTGCGCCCGGGCCGCTCGAAGCCTAGTATGGGCGCTCCCACCCACCCCCGATGCACGGGCGCGGTGGACGTGGGGGTATCTTCATATGTCGTTGTGCGTTGCGGCGCATCAGCGCTAGGCCCGCACAGAACCCACACGCAATGTTGACGACGAGGTAGACCCTTGCCCACGTACAGCCCCAAGCCCGGCGACGTCACTCGTGCCTGGCACGTGATCGACGCCGAGGATGTCGTGCTCGGCCGGCTCGCGACCGAGGTCGCCACGCTGCTGCGCGGCAAGCACAAGCCGACCTACGCCCCGCACGTGGACACCGGTGACTTCGTCATCATCGTCAACGCCGAGAAGGTCGCGCTCACCGGTAACAAGCGCGAGCAGAAGTTCGCGTACCGGCACAGCGGTTACCCGGGCGGTCTGCGGAAGCGCTCGTTCGGCGAGCTCCTGGACACCAAGCCCGAGCACCTTGTCGAAAAGGTCGTCAAGGGCATGCTGCCGAAGAACAAGCTCGGCCGCGCCCAGGCGAAGAAGCTAAAGGTGTACGCCGGCCCGCAGCACCCGCACACCGCGCAGCAGCCGCAGGTGCGCGAGATCACCAAGATCGCGCAGGTCGCGCAGTGAGTGAGGAACAGTCTGTGACCAGCACCGAGACCGAGACCCCCGAGGTCGTCGAGGCCACCGAGGCGACCGAGACCGGCGCCGTGGCCACCAGCGAGACCCCGGTCGCCACCAGCGAGTCGGAAGCCGCGCCGCGTCCGTCGCGTGCCGCCGGCGGCAACGCGCAGACCGTCGGCCGCCGCAAGGAAGCCGTCGTCCGCGTGCGGGTCGTCCCGGGCACCGGCCAGTTCAAGCTCAACGGCCGCACCCTCGAGGAGTACTTCCCGAACAAGGTGCACCAGCAGCTCATCAAGGACCCGCTGGTCCTGGTCGAGAAGCCGGACTCGTTCGACATCTTCGCCAACCTCCACGGTGGCGGCGTCTCGGGTCAGGCGGGCGCGCTGCGCCTGGCGATCGCCCGTGCGCTCATCGAGGTCGACGCCGACGACCGCCCGGCCCTCAAGAAGGCCGGCTTCCTGACCCGTGACGCGCGCGCCACGGAGCGGAAGAAGTACGGCCTCAAGAAGGCCCGCAAGGCCCCGCAGTACAGCAAGCGCTGATCGCGCCCTCTGGCGCAACCCACCGGAGCGCCCATCCGTCCTCGGATGGGCGCTTCGGCGTTTTCACCGGTCCGTCAGGATCGCTAGGTTGTCGTGGTGGTTCCACAAGGAGGTCGATCGATGGCACGCCTGTTCGGTACCGACGGGGTACGTGGCCTGGCCAACGCCGAGCTGACGCCGGAGCTGGCGCTCGCGCTGGCGGCCAGCGCCGCCCGGGTGCTCGCCGCGCACGACCGCTCGCACCGGCCGGTCGCCGTCGTCGGCCGGGACCCGCGGGCCAGCGGCGAGATGCTCGAAGCCGCCGTCGTGGCGGGCCTCACGTCCGCCGGGGCCGACGTCCGCCTGGTCGGCGTCCTGCCCACGCCCGCGGTCGCGTACCTGGTCGGCGCGCTCGAAGCCGACCTCGGCGTGATGATCTCCGCCTCGCACAACCCGATGCCGGACAACGGCATCAAGCTCTTCGCCGCGGGCGGGCACAAGCTCCCCGACGGCATCGAGGACGAGATCGAGGCCGGCCTCTCCGCCGACGCGGTCCGCCCGACCGGCATCGGCGTCGGGCGCGTCACCGCCGTCGAGGACGCCCTCGACCGCTACGCCGGCCACCTGCTGGGCGCGACCCCGCACTCGCTGTCCGGGCTGAAGGTCGTCGTCGACTGCGCGAACGGCGCGTCGTCGGCCGCCGCGCCCGAGGTCTACCGCCGCGCCGGCGCCGAGGTCGTCGCCCTGCACGCCGACCCGGACGGCGTCAACATCAACGAGCACTGCGGCTCCAACCACCCCGAGAAACTGCGTCAGGCGGTCGTCGCGCACGGCGCCGACCTCGGCATCGCGCACGACGGCGACGCCGACCGCTGCGTGGCCGTCGACTCCGCCGGCGAGCTGATCGACGGCGACCAGATCATGGCGGTGCTGGCACTCGCGCTGGCCGAGGCCGGCGAGCTGGCGAAGGACACGCTGGTCGCGACCGTGATGAGCAACCTCGGCCTGCACCTGGCGATGAAGGCCCACGGCGTGAACGTCGTGACGACCGCGGTCGGCGACCGGTACGTCCTCGAGGAGCTGCGCGCGAGCGGCTACGCGCTCGGTGGCGAGCAGTCCGGGCACGTCGTGCTCCCGGCCCACGCGACCACCGGTGACGGCCTGCTGACGGCGTTGCGCCTGATGAGCCGCATGGCCGAGACGGGCAAGTCCCTCGCCGACCTCGCGGCCGTGATGAACCGGCTGCCGCAGGTCCTGGTGAACGTCCCGGTCGCGGACAAGTCCGCGGTCGCCGGGTCGGCGGAGGTCCGCGACGCCATCGGCCAGGTGGAAGCCGAGCTGGGCGAGGAGGGCCGGGTGCTGCTGCGCCCGTCCGGCACCGAGCAGCTGGTCCGCGTGATGGTCGAGGCCCCGGCCCAGTCCACCGCCCAGGCGGCGGCCGACCGGCTCGCGGGCGTCGTCTCAGCCGTTTCCTGACCGGGTGACCACGGCCTTCGCCAGGCCGTGGAACACCGGGTGGGTCTTCCACCGGACGTCGGTGACTTCGCAGCCGCCGGCGAGGAGCTTCGCCAGCGCTCCCAGCGCGACCTCGCCCTCGGCCAGCGCCACGCCCGAACCCGGGCACGCGTGGCGGCCGAGCCCGAACGGCAGGCCGTCGGCCAGCGAGACCGCCACCGGGCCGCCAGGTCCGAAGCGCAGGACGTACCGGGCCGGGCAGATCTCCGCCACCAGCTCGCGCACGGACTTCGGCCCCGAAGTGGCCAGCGCCAGCCCGGCGCAGGCCAGGAAGTTCAGCGAGTTCTCGTACGCGGCGTGCGCGAGCACCACCGGGTTGAACATCAGCTCGTCCTCGTCGAGCCGCCCGGCCGCGTGCGCGTCCCGCAGCGCCGTGAGGCCGCCCGGGCCGGCCGGGGTGCGGCTGAGCTGCACCGCGAGCCGGAACGCG
>NZ_JAAGNB010000971.1:0-13435 GCF_010550475.1 Amycolatopsis sp. SID8362 | reverse complement strand
GAACGCGCCGAGCGCGCCGCCGCGGCCCGCAAGCGCGGCGCCGAGATCGCCAACGCCGTCGTCAACGGCGGTGAGCTGGCGCTGGAGCGCATCGAGCACTCCGTCCAGCGCGCGGCGACCGAACGCGACGAGGTCCAGGCCCGCCGCCAGACCCGCGAGCAGGCGCTGACCGGCGTCCGCGCCAAGGTCCGCGAGCTGACCGGCGAGCTGGAGAAGCTGACCGACGCCGTCCACCGCGACGAGGTCCTGCGCGCCGAGCAGCGGCTGCGGCTGGAGACGCTCGAAGCGAAGATCGCCGAGGACTTCGGCATCGGCCTGACGGATCTGGTGCAGGAGTACGGCCCGGACGTCCCGGTCCCGCCGAGCGCCGGTGAGATGGCCGAGTACGAGGCGGCCAAGGAGCGCGGCGAGGACGTCACCCCGCCGCCGCCCATGCCCTACGACCGCGACACCCAGGCCCGCCGTGCCAAGCGCGCCGAGAAGGACCTGTCGTTGCTGGGCAAGGTGAACCCGCTCGCCCTCGAGGAGTTCGCGGCGCTGGAGGAGCGGTACAAGTTCCTCTCCACGCAGCTGGAAGACCTCAAGGACACCCGCAAGGACCTCGAAGCCGTCATCAAGCAGGTCGACGAGAAGATCCTCGAGGTCTTCGCCGGCGCGTACGCCGACGTCGCCCGCGAGTTCGAGACGGTGTTCGGCGTCCTCTTCCCGGGCGGCGAGGGCCGGATGGTCCTCACCGAGCCGGACGACCTGCTCAGCACCGGCGTCGACGTCGAAGCCCGCCCGCCGGGCAAGAAGGTCAAGCGGCTGTCGCTGCTGTCCGGTGGCGAGAAGTCGCTGGTCGCGGTGGGCATGCTGGTCGCGATCTTCCGCGCCCGCCCTTCACCCTTTTACGTCATGGACGAGGTCGAGGCGGCGCTCGACGACACGAACATGCGCCGGCTGATCGGCCTGCTGGAGCAGCTGCGCGACTCGTCGCAGCTGATCATCATCACCCACCAGAAGCCGACCATGGAGATCGCCGACGCGCTCTACGGTGTGAGCATGCAGGGCGACGGCATCACGAAGGTGATCTCGCAGCGCCTGCGCACGGCCGAGGAAGAGCCGGTCCCGGTCAGCTGACGTCAGCCCGTCGCCGCGATGTCGTGAATGACTCATTCATGTCGTCGGGTGACATGAATGAGTCATTCACGACATCAGTGGTGGCTACTTCGCGACCCAGAAGGAGTAGTCGGCCGAGTACGGCACCGCCGTCTGCGCTCCTGCCGCACAGGTCCCCGCCGGAGCGACGCCGCCGCGGGTGTCGAGGCGCTGGATGTACGTCACCTTGCCGAACACGCCGTCGCCGGTGTTGAGGTTCGCCTTGAGCAGCAGTTCCGGGATCGCACCTTCGCGCGGGGAGTTGGCCTGCGCCGAAGCGCCGACCGTGCTGCCGTCCACAGTGGACGTCCACACCGGGCCCTTGCTGTGCAGCGCCACCGGCTTGCCGTGTTTCGACAGCACCGCCGCGGGCTGGATCAGCGTCCACGCGCCGTTCGTACAGCCGTAGATCTGGACGCCTTCGCCGTAGTACGTGGCCAGGTGCCGGTTGCCGTCCGGGACCTTGATCGCGTCCGGTACGCGAGGGCCGGCCGGGGTGGCCGAAGCCGTCGCCGCGCCGCCGAGCAGCAGGGCGCCGATCGCGAGCGCCACCGTCATCCGTTTCATGTACCCACCTTCGATTCCTCCCGCCGCTTTCCGGCGGGCTCCCGCAGTCGACACGGGCGCCCGCCGGAAACGGTTCAGAAGGATCAGGCGGCGGTGACCTCTTCGCTCTCGCCCACGGCTTCGGCTTCGGCCGCCTTCGGGTCCGGCGTGCGGTGCCGCAGGGCCAGCAACCCGCCCACGACCAGCGTGATCACCACGCCGAGCAGCGTGTACCAGGGGTAGGCCAGCGCGACCTTGTCCCCGGCCGCCTTGCTGAAGTCGATCCCGATCAGCCCGCCGGTCTTCGCGCTGAACTTCACCCCGAGGATCACGAACGCCATCACCACGACCGTGGCCACGAACGCGATGATCGCGTCCACCTGACGCGCCTTCTTGATCAGCAGGCCGAGCAGGAACGACCCGAGCAGCGCGCCGTAGGTGTAGCCGGTGATGGCGAGGCCCAGCTCGATGACCGAGTTCTTCGTGGTGGAGAACAGCGAAGCGAACACCGCGAACACCACGGCCCAGATCAGTGTCCACATGCGACCGTGCTTGAGCAGCTTCGAATCTTCGGGTGAGCGCTTGGTGAAACGCTGGTAGAGATCGGCCACAGTGGACGTCGAGAGCGCGTTGAGCGCCGACGCCAGCGCACCCATGGTCGAGGCGAGCACCCCGGCGATGAGCAGCCCCGAGACTCCGACCGGCAGGTCGTCGATGATGAACCGCGAGAACACGTCGTCCGGGCTCTGCAGGCCGAGCTGGGCAACCGACTTGCGGCCGTTGAACACCCACAGCATCGCGCCGACCAGCAGGAACAGCGCGAACTGGATGGTGACGATGATGCCGCTGCCGATGAGCGCCTTCTGGCCGTCGCGCAGGCTGCGCGTGGCCATCAGCCGCTGGGCGATCAGCTGGTCGGCACCGTGCGAGGCCATCGACAGCGCCGCGCCGCCGAGCACCGCCGTGATGAACGCGTACGGGCTGGTCAGCAGGTTCTTCGTGAAGTCGACGAGCATGAACTTGCCGTCCGCCGACGCCTGCGTGGCCCAGTCGGCGGGCAGCTTGTTCAGCAGCACGATCGCGGCCACCGCCGCGCCGCCGAGGTACAGCGACAGCTGGATGACGTCGACCCAGACGACCGCCTTGATCCCGCCGATGTAGGCGTAGATCAGCGTCAGCGCGGTCAGGATGACGACGATCACCCAGTAGTCCAGGTGGATGTTGTAGTGCCCGAGGATCACCTTGATCGGGATGGCGCCGGCGAACAGGCGCACGCCCTCGGCGAGCAGCCGGGTGATCACGAACGTCACCGATGCCGTGCCCTGCAGCCCTGAGCCGAACCGCTTGCCCAGGAACGCGTACGCGCTCACGAGGTTGCCGCGGAAGTAGCGCGGCAGCAGCACGAACGCGGCGACCGTCCGGCCGATGATGTAGCCGAAGGCCAGCTGCAGGAACAGGAACGCGTTGCCGAAGACGAGCCCCGGCGTGCTGATCACGGTCAGCGTCGAGGTCTCCGTGGCGACCACGGACAGCATCACCGCGCCCCACGGGAGGCTGCGCTCGCCGACGAAGTAGTCGGCCGCCGACCGTTGCTTCCGGCCGACGAGCACGCCTATCAGCGGCATCGCCGCCAGGTAGATCACGATGATGGCGAGGTCAACACCGCGCATGGACTTCTCCTACCTTCATCCGGCCTTCTCCGCGACTCGCAACCGCGTCACAGTGCCCCCCAGCGGGGCGGGAAGGATCAGTGGCCCGGCGCCCGGGACGAGCGCGCCGAGCAGGCGCGGCCCGCGGGCTCCGGTCGCCGACGGGACGCTACCGGGTACGCCGCACCAGGTCAGCCAGCCCAGGAGCGCGGTCAGGTACGCCTCCTTGCCGGCGCCGGGCAGCCCGAGGTCGTCGCTGGTCTTGAGCACCGCGGACGGCAGGTGCCGCGCCAGCGCCGTCATCACCGCCGGGTTCCGGATGCCGCCGCCGGAGGCGATGACGATCGTGACGCCGTGGCGCACGCACTGGTCGGCCACGGTCACGGCGGTCAGCTCGGTCAGCGTCGCGAGCAGGTCGGCGGGCTCGGCCGGGGCGAGGCCGGCCAGCGCGGCGTCGAGGTAGGTCTCGTTGAAGTGCTCCTTGCCGGTCGACTTCGGCGGCGCGGCGGCGAAGTAGGGGTCGGCGAGCAGCCTGCCGAGCAGGTCGGAGCGCACCGAGCCGCCGAGCGCCAGCCGTCCGTCGACGTCGCTGCGGTGCCCGGTCACGCGGTGGGCGGCGAGGTCGAGCAGGGCGTTGGCGGGGCCGGTGTCGTAGGCGATGGCCGGTTCGCCGTCGGCGACGACGGTGATGTTCGCGATGCCGCCGAGGTTGAGCGCGGCGACCGGGCGCCCGGTGTCCTGAGCGAGGCCGCGCAGCCACAGCTGGTCGAGTGTGCTCGCCAGGGGAGCGCCGTGCCCGCCCGCGGCGACGTCGCGGGCCCGCAGGTCGGCGAGCACCGGCAGCCCGGTCCGCTCGGCGATCCAGGCGGGCTGGCCGAGCTGCAGCGTGCCGCGGACGTGACCGGCTTCGACCCAGTGGAACACCGTCTGACCGAGCGACGCGACCAGGTCCGCGCCGCCGGCCAGCTCTTCGACCCCGCGCGCGGCCGCCTCGGCGAACGCCTGGCCGACGCCGGTGTCGAGCCGGGTCAGCTCGCCCGCCGTGCAGGGGTTCGGCGGCAGGGCGGCGAGGAGGGCTTCGCGCAGTGGTTCCGGGTACGGGACGTCGAGTTCGCCGAGCGGGGTCAGCACCACCACGTCGTCCTCGGCGTGCAGGTCGGCGGCGGCCACGTCGATGCCGTCGATCGACGTGCCCGAAATGAGCCCGATCACCCGGAAGCCGTGGCTGGCGCGAATCCCCATCCGGAGGGGTTTAGTGCAGGCCTGGCTTGTGACGCAACCCACTTGGTGAAGTCTTGGCCCAATCGGGATCCACGTCGTTATGTATTGCCTGTGCGGACGGGGTGTCCGGCGGGCGCGGGCGCGGATGAAAGGATGGGTCCCGTGTCGAGCACCTGGTTCCTGTTCGTAGTCCTCGCCGTCGTCGTGCTGGTCGCCCTCCTGGTGACCGGTCTGCTGGTCGCGCGCAAGCGCCGGATCAGCCTGGACGCCAAGCGCGAGGTCGAGGAGAAACCGAAGGGCGGCTCCTACGCGGCCAGCGGGGGCATCGCGCTCGCGCCCGGCGGCGAGGCGCCCGCGGTCGAGCACCCGGTCGAGGACCGGCCGGAGACCGACGGCCAGCCCGCGGTGGGCGACGACGCCGCCGTGCCGCGCGATTCGGCGCAGCGCACGGTCCGCGACGTCAAGCTGCCCGAAGCGCCCGAGGCCGAGCCCGCCCCGGTCGTCGAAGAGATCGAGCCGGCGACGGGCCGCATGGAGCGGCTGCGCGGCCGCCTGTCGAAGTCGCGGTCGGTGTTCGGCACGAGCCTGCTCGGCCTGCTCGGCGCCGGCGACCTCGACGAGGACTCCTGGCAGGACGTGGAAGACACGCTGCTGATGGCCGACCTCGGCGCGGCGACCACGACCCAGATCGTCGACCGCCTCCGCGACGAGCTCTCGCGACGCGCGGTCCGCTCGTCGGCCGAGGCCCGCGAGGTGCTGCACGAGGTGCTGACGGCGCAGCTGTCCACCGACAGCGAGCGCGCGGTGCGGGCGCTGCCGCACATCGTCGACGGCAAGAAGCAGCCCGCGGTGGTCCTGGTGGCCGGCGTCAACGGCACGGGCAAGACGACGACCACGGGCAAGCTCGCCCGCGTCCTGGTCGCCCAGGACAAGACGGTGGTCCTGGGCGCGGCGGACACCTTCCGCGCGGCGGCGGCCGACCAGCTCCAGACGTGGGCCGAGCGCGTGGGCGCGGAGGTCGTCCGCGGCAAGGAAGGCGCGGACCCGGCGGCGGTCGCGTTCGACGCGGTCAAGCGCGGCGTGGACACCGGCGTGGACGCGGTCCTGGTCGACACGGCGGGCCGCCTGCACACGAAGACGGGCCTGATGGACGAGCTGGGCAAGGTCAAGCGCGTCGTCGAGAAGCAGGCGAAGGTCGACGAGGTCTTGCTGGTCCTCGACGCGACGACCGGCCAGAACGGCCTGATGCAGGCGCGGGTGTTCGCGGAGGTCATCGACGTGACGGGCATCGTGCTGACGAAGCTGGACGGCACCGCGAAGGGCGGGATCGTGTTCCAGGTCCAGCGCGAGCTGGGCGTCCCGGTGAAGCTGGTGGGTCTGGGCGAGGGGCCGGACGACCTGGCGCCGTTCGAGCCCGGCGCGTTCGTGGACGCCCTGCTGGGCTAAATCCGGACGGATTCGGCGGCGGGAGCCGGCGCGCTGCCCCGGTGACACACCGAAGCAGTCCCAGCCGCTCGGTCAGCGCGGGCGTCGGCCGGTCGACGACCATCGCTCGATCCCGCCAGGTCGTGGCGGCGAGGCCGGCCTGCTCCAGCCACACCAACGACCGGATCCCGCTAGAGCCGGAACAACGGCGTCCCGTCCGCCTTCCGCAGTCCCAGCTGCAGGATGACCGGTGCCGACGGGCGTCCCGCCGGGATGAGGCACGGTGATGTGCGGCGGGCCGCGACCGTGAGCCGGGACCAGCCGATGCCCTGCAGGGTGCGGCGGGCCGGGTCGACGACCATCGCCGCGCCGAAGTAGTCGCCGCCCGGGACGGCGATGCGGGCCGTGTGGCCCAGGACGACCGAGAAGACCGTGCCGGTGCGGCTGCCGGTCTCCTGCAGCGTGAGGATCACCGGCGTGCGGACCTTCGCGGCCGAGTGGTGGCGCACGGAGATCTCGACGGTGCCCGCGGGCGTCCGGCCCGGCCGCGGCCACGCCGGTGCCGGCGGCGAGCCGTCGAGCACGCGGTCGACCAGCCGGTCCACCAGGTTCGAAGCGGCGCCCTGGGCGAGCCAGGTCAGGGCGCCGGTGTGCGCGTCCATGCGGCCTCCGGCGATATTCGGATGACGGGCCCCCGCGCGGCGGCGCACACTCCCGGTATGCCCGGTTGACGCACTTCCGCTCGTGCCCCTCCTCGTACAGACGCTCCGAAGCCGTCATTCGCTACGAGAGAGGACCCATCATGACCGCCATCCACGGCGAACGGGTGCGCCTGCGCCCGATCGGCCCAGCGGACCGCGCCCGTGTGCGCGAAATCCTGGCCAGCCCCGAGGTCGCCCGCTGGTGGGGCGACCCGGATACCGAGACCGAGGGCCTGTACTCCGTCGAGGAGGGCTACTCGGTCTACGTGATCGAATTCGACGGCGTCGTCGTCGGCCTGATCCAGAGCTGCGAGGAGGTCGACCCCCAGTACCGCCACGCGGGCATCGACATCTCGGTCCACCCGGACTTCCACGGCCGTGGCGTCGGCACGGACGCCGTTCGTACCCTGGCCCGCCACCTCCTCGACGGCGGCCACCACCGCCTGACGATCGATCCGGCGGCGGCCAACGAGACGGCGATCCGGGTGTACGAGAAGGTGGGCTTCCGGCCGGTGGGCGTGTTGCGCCGCTACGAGCGGGCGGCGGACGGCAGCTGGCACGACGGCCTGCTGATGGACCTGCTGGCGGGGGAGCTGAAGTGAGGGGTCAGGCCTTGTCGGCGAGCTGCCGGACGAGCTGAGTGAGCTGGTCGACGCGGTTGGTCAGCTCGGCGAATCCGTCGGTGATCATGCGGTCGAGGCTGTCGACTTCCGCCTCGAGGCTTCCGCGTGCGGCCCCGCCGCCTCCCAGCTGCCGAAGCTGCTCGCGTTGAGTTTCGAGCAGGGCGTTCAGCAGCGAAGTGTTCACCGCCAGGATCCGCCGGATCTCAGCAGAGCGGTCGGCGCGAAACGGCTTAGGCATACGCTCACCGTAGCGGGCTCTCACTCAGCGTCAGACCGTGACCGCCGCCTGGGAGAGGCTGGCGCCCAGGGCGTCCGCCACCCGTTGTACCGCCGGGGCGATGTGGGCCACCGCCTCGGCGGTCAGCCGGCCCGACGGGCCCGAAACCGACACCGCGGCGGGCACCGGAGCACCCGGGACCGCCACCGCCACGCACCGGACCCCCAGCTCCTGCTCCGCCTCGTCCAGCGCGTACCCCTGCGAAGCGATCCGCGACAGCTCGACCGCCAGCGCGTCCGCGTCCGTGAACGTGTGCTCCGTGTACGCCGGCATCCCCGTCCGCGAAAGCAGCTCGCGGACGTCGGAAGCCGGCAGGTGCGCCAGCATCGCCTTGCCGACCCCGGTGCCGTGCGGCAGCAACCGCCGCCCGACCTCGGTGAACATGCGCATCGAGTGCTTCGAGGGGACCTGGGCCACGTACACGACCTCGTCGCGCTCCAGGACCGCCAGGTTCGCCGTCTCGCCGACCTCCTCCACCAGCTCCGCCAGCAGCGGGCGCGCCCACGCGCCGAACTGCATGCTCGCGTTCTCACCCAACCGGATGAGACGCGCGCCCAGCGCGTAGCGGCGGTTGGTGTTCTGGCGGACGTACCCCAGGTCCACGAGTGTGCGGATCAGCCGGTGGATCGTCGGCATCGGCAGCCCGGACAGCGTCGCCAGCTCGGACAGGCTGGCCTCACCGCCCGTGTCCGCGAGGTGTTCCAGCAGCTCGAAGGCACGCTGCAGGGACTGGACGCCGCCGTCGCGACCGTTCTTCTCCGCCGGCACGGTGGCCCTCCTTACGTCGGCGTTGAGCTTCCGCTATGCAGAAACTATAGTCCGGCTGGTAGAAAACCGTAGGGCCGTTATCCAAAGATCCGAACCCTCGAGGTGTTTCCCCATGTCTTCTGAAGTCCAGGTGCTGGGCGACCCGGTCGAGCGCGGCGACGAGATCCTCACGCCGGAGGCGCTCGCCTTCCTCGCCGGTCTCCACGACGCCTTCGCCGGCCGCCGCGACGAGCTGCTCCAGGCGCGGAGCAAGCGCCGCGAGGAGGCCCGGACCACCGGCAGGCTCGACTTCCTGCCGGAGACGAAGGAGATCCGCGAGGGCGACTGGCAGGTCGCCGGCGCACCCGAGGCGCTGCGCGACCGCCGCGTCGAGATCACCGGGCCGACCGACCGCAAGATGACCATCAACGCGCTCAACTCCGGCGCCAAGGTCTGGCTCGCCGACCTCGAGGACGCCAACACCCCGCACTGGGTGAACGTCGTGTCCGGACAGGTGAACCTCTACGACGCCATCCGCGAGACGATCACGCTGGAGAGCGGCGGCAAGAGCTACGCGCTCAAGGGCGACGTCGAGCACGCCACGATCGTGGTCCGCCCGCGCGGCTGGCACCTCCCCGAGAGCCACCTCAAGTTCGGCGGCCGCGAGGGCGTCGGCGCGCTCGTCGACTTCGGCCTGCACTTCTTCCACAACGCGGCGGAGCTGCTCAAGCGCGGCAAGGGCCCGTACTACTACCTGCCGAAGATGGAGAGCCACCTCGAAGCGCGGCTCTGGAACGACGTCTTCACCCACGCCGAGAAGACCCTCGGCATCGAGCACGGCACCGTTCGCGCGACCGTGCTGATCGAGACCATCCCGGCCGCGTTCGAGATGGAAGAGATCCTCTACGAGCTGCGCGAGCACGCCTCGGGCCTCAACGCCGGCCGCTGGGACTACCTGTTCAGCGTGATCAAGTACTTCCGCGACGCGGGCGAGAAGTTCGTGCTGCCGGACCGCAACTCGGTCACCATGACCGCGCCGTTCATGCGCGCCTACACCGAGCTGCTCGTGCGCACCTGCCACAAGCGCGGTGCGTTCGCGATCGGCGGCATGGCCGCGTTCATCCCGAGCAAGGACCCCGAGACCAACAAGGGCGCCTTCGACAAGGTGCACGCGGACAAGTCCCGCGAGGCAGGCGACGGCTTCGACGGCTCCTGGGTCGCGCACCCGGGCATGGTCGAGCTGTGCAAGGAAGAGTTCGACAAGGTCCTCGGCGACCGGCCGAACCAGCTCGGGCGCACCCGCGACGAGGTCAGCGTCACCGCCGACCAGCTGCTCGACGTCGCTTCGACGCCGGGTGGCGCGACGGCGGCCGGCCTGCGCGCCGCGGTCGACGTCGGCGTGCGCTACATCGCGTCCTGGCTCGGCGGCAACGGCGCGGCGGCCATCCACAACCTGATGGAGGACGCCGCCACCGCCGAGATCTCGCGCTCGCAGATCTGGCAGTGGGTCAAGAACGGGACCACTTTGGACACCGGCGACGCCGTCACTTCGGAGCTGGTCCGGGGCGTGCTCGCGGACGTCCGCGGCGAGCTGGCCGGCGAGCTGAAGCCGGAGCTGCTGGAGCCCGCCGTGGAGCTGTTCGAGCAGGTCGCGCTGGCCGACGAGTTCCCGGACTTCCTGACGCTGCCGGCGT
This sequence comes from Amycolatopsis sp. SID8362, assembly GCF_010550475.1. Lineage (NCBI taxonomy): Bacteria > Bacillati > Actinomycetota > Actinomycetes > Pseudonocardiales > Pseudonocardiaceae > Amycolatopsis > Amycolatopsis sp. SID8362. Next base: position 3,415 of record NZ_JAAGNB010000971.1, on the reverse strand, counting down.
ACGAGCGGATCAAGTAGGTGCGTCTTCCCGAAGACGTCTACGCCGCCGCCGACGCGCGTCTGGCCGAGGCCGACGCGCGCGTCGCGGCGGCGTACCCGGGGGAGCGGCCGGGACGCCAGCCGGTGCACACGGTGTACGTGCCGGCGTCGCAGTACCGGACGCGCCTGGTCGCCGACTGGGGCAAGCAGGCGATGCGCGTGTTCGTCGAGCACGAGGACCTGCTCGACCTGCCGCCGGACGAGTACGAACGCGTGCGCCTCAAGCTGCTCACCGAGCCGATCGAAGACCTGCGGATCGACTTCGAGGACGGCTTCGGCCGCGTCCCCGACGACGTCGAGGACGCCGCCGCGCTGGCGGCCGGGCAGACGCTGGCCACCACGGGCGGGACGCCGTTCTGCGGCATCCGGTTCAAGAGCTTCGAAGCGGCGACGCGCCGGCGTGGGATCCGCACCCTGGACCTGTTCCTCACCGGGTTGCTCGACAACGGGCCGCTGCCGCCCGGGTTCGTCGTCACGCTGCCGAAGGTGACGGCGATCGAGCAGGTCTCGGTGGCGGCGGAAGTGCTGGCCCGGCTGGAATCCGCGTACGACCTGCCTGAGGGCGCACTCCGGTTCGAGGTCCAGATCGAGACGTCCCAGTCCATTGTGGACCTCGACGGGACGCTCGCGGTGCCGCGGATCGTGCAGGCGGCCGATGGCCGGTGCACGGGGCTGCACTACGGGACGTACGACTACAGCGCCGGCCTCGGCATCGCGGCGGCGTACCAGAGCATGGAGCACCCGGTCGCCGACCTCGCCAAGGGCCTGATGCAGGTCTCGGCGGCGGGCACCGGCGTCCGGCTGTCGGACGGCTCGACGAACAAGCTCCCGGTCGGCGACGCGCTGCCCGCGGCGTGGGCCGAGCACCTGCGCCTGGTCCGGCGGTCGCTGGAGCGCGGCTTCTACCAGGGCTGGGACCTGCACCCGCACCAGCTCCCGACGCGGTTCGCGGCGACGTACGCGTTCTACCGGTCGGGGTTCGCCGAGGCGGCCGGGCGGCTGACGGCCTACGCGGCGAAAGTCGACGGCGGCGTGCTCGACGAACCGGCCACGGCGCAGGCCTTGGCGGTGTACCTGCTGCGCGGGCTCGACTGCGGCGCGCTCGACGAGGGTGAGCTGCCGTTCGGGCGCCCGGAACTGGAGAAGTACGCCCGCCGCGAAGTCTGAGCGTCAGTCACCGAGGCGGGCGCGGTCGGCGGCCTCGCGGCCCGCGCCCCAGCCTTCGTGGCTGCGCACGGTCACCGACTTGTGCACCACCTCGGGGAAGCGCGTGCTGAAGGCCGACTCGACCTTCAGCTCGTGCGACGCCAGCACCGGCAGCAGCCGGGCCGCGTCCGGCGACTCCGCGACCGCCGTCGCGGCGGCCTGCTCCAGCCGCTCGCCGATCCGGGTGGCGTAGGCGACGAGGAACGACTTCCGGAACGCGCGGTCCCGGCCGGCCGGGTCGGCGATCATCGCCCGGGTGGCCTGGACGAGCAGCGACGTCGTCATCAGCTCGACGGCGTCCAGGTCGTCCTCGTCGCCGACGACGGTGACGTACCCCCAGCGCGGGTCGAAGATCGCCCGGCACCGGTCGGCCTTCGCGACGACGTGCACCAGCAGCGACTTGGCGTCGACGTACGGCGTGTCGAGCCAGATCCGCCGGGTGGCGGGGACGTCGGGCGCGGCCTCGCCCGCCTCGACCAGCACGCGGTCGAGGGCGTAGCGGGTCATCAGCTCCTGCGCCTTCGCCGAGAGGGCCTCGGCCTCCTCCGGGAACGAGCTGGACTCGGCCTTCGCCAGCAGCGCGCGCACCCGGCCGAGCTTCTTCTCGTCGACGGCGTGGTGCACGGGCCGTTCGGGGCTCGCGGTCCCCGGCACGGGCAGGACCAGGGTGACTTCGGGCAGTGTCAGCAGGAAGCCGAGGGCTTCGACCACCGTCGTCAGCGCCTCGGCCGGGGTGAGGATGTGCTTGGCCGCCCACTGCGTCAGGTGCGGTTCGGACCACCAGCGCGTGGCGCCCACGCCGGCGAGCCGGTCCCGCCAGCCCGGGTGCAAGGTCTCCGGCGCGAACCGCTCGACGTGGGCGGCGAGGGTGTCGAGGACGTAGGAGCGGGCGAACTCGTCGAGGTGGCGGCGAGCGGCCTGGTCGAGGTCGTCGGGCAGCCAGCCGCCGCGGCAGACGCGGGCGATGAGCCGCTGCCCGGCTTCGCGCGCCCCTTCGGCCAGTTCGGCCGTCAGGTCGAGGCCGGGCGCCAGCCGCTTCGCGTGCTTCTTGGCCGCGCCCGGGACACCCCGCGCGACCTCGTAGCCGGCGGCGAGGAGCGCGTCCCGGACTTCGGCGGCGGTCGGTGTTGAGCCGGCCCAGGGGACGGGTTCCGGCTCGGCCGGCCGCTTCCGGCGGTTCTTCTTGCCCACGCTGGGAGAGTGTGCCTCACCGGACAGCCCGGCCCGAAGCGCCCCAAGGCCACATTGGTTGCGTCTGACGCACCGAAGGCCGCCTTGGGTGCGTCTGACGCACCGAAGGCCACATTGGGGCGCTTCACCGCAGCCGGGGGAGGGCGTCGCGGGCCGCGTGGCTCAACGTCCGCAGGTCGTCCGCGAAACGCTCCCGGTGCTCCGCCGGGATCGGGCGGAAGAAGAACTGCTCGATGTTCTCCACGTGCACCCGGCTCGCCCGCACCGTCGTCTCCTCGCCCAGCGGCGTCAGCCGGACCAGCTGGACGCGGCCGTCGAGCGGGGACGGCGTGCGGGTCACCAGGCCGAGCGCCGCCATCCGGTCGACCAGCCGGGTCGCGCCGCCCGTGGTCAGGACCTGCTCCTGCGCGATCGAGCGCATCGTCAGCCCGTCCGGGCCCGCGCGGCCGACGATCAGCAGCACCTCGTACATCAGGTGCGTGATCCCGCATTCGCGCTCCAGTGCCCGCCCGAGCAGGTACTCGAGGCGGTTCGCCGCGCCCTGCAGCCGCCCGAAGGCCAGGATCCGCGGGTCGTACCCGGCCTGCTGGGCCGACGTGATCTCCACTTCACTCCTCCATGCGCAACGCGAGGTAGACGTCGAGCTGGTCGGTGAACTCGGTCAGGTCCGCGCCGAGCAGCTCGCCCGCCCGGCCGATGCGGTACCGCAGCGTGTTGACGTGGACGTGCAGCGCCTTCGCCGCCCGCGTCGGCGAGCCCGAGCACTCCAGGAACACGCGCACCGTGTGCACCAGGTCCGTGTGCTGCTCGGCGTCGTACTCCAGCAGCGGCCCGAGCACCCGCCGCCGCAACGCCGCGCGCAGCCCGGCGGGGGTGCCGGCCAGCAGCAGCCGGTGCGCGTCCACTTCACCGGCCTCGACGACCACGACGGTTCCCGCCCGCCCGGCCGCCACGTCCAGCGCGAACCGCGCCGTCGCGAA
>NZ_JAAGNB010000911.1:0-7533 GCF_010550475.1 Amycolatopsis sp. SID8362 | reverse complement strand
GAGCTGCCCGAGCTGCCCGAGCTGCCCGACCGCAGCCGCCCGTCGGCGTGCCCGGTGCTGTCCGAGCGCAGCCAGCCACCGGCTCGTCCCGCGCTGTCCGAGCGCAGCCGGCTGCCGGCGTGCCCGGTCCTGCCCGAGCGCGGCCAGCGACCGGTGTGCCGGGTGTTGCCGGAGCACGGTCGGCTATTGGCGTGCCCCGAGCAACCCAAGCCCCCAAACCAGCACCAAGGCCGGCGCCATGACCGACTTCCTCCCGGCCTCCCGCACCATCCGCCTCACCCCACGCCCCGCGCTGGTCCTCACCACCGCGAGCCTCCTCGGGCTGGCCATGTTCTGCTGGCCCCTCTTCACCCACCCGCAACCGACCGCAGCCGCCCACACCGCCGACGCCCCGTTCGTCTTCATGGCGACCCTGCCGGTACTCATCCTCGTCGTCCTCGCCGAGCTGTCCCGCGGGGGCATCGACGCGAAAGCGCTCGCCCTCCTCGGGGTGCTCTCCGCCGTCAACGCGGGGCTCAGGCCGCTCGGGGCCGGCACCGGGGGCATCGAGCTGGTCTTCTTCCTGCTCGTGCTCGCCGGGCGGGTGTTCGGGCCCGGGTTCGGGTTCGTGCTCGGCTCGACGTCGCTGTTCACCAGCGCGCTGCTCACCGCCGGTGTCGGGCCGTGGCTGCCGTTCCAGATGCTCGCGTCGTCGCTGATCGGGCTGGGTGCCGGGCTGCTGCCGCGGGCGCGTGGCAAGGCCGAGATCGCGATGCTCGTCGCGTACGGCGTCTTCGCGGCCTACTTCTTCGGGCTCCTCATGAGCCTGTGGTCATGGCCGTTCCTCGCCGGGGACAGCACTCAGCTCGGCTTCGTCCCCGGCGCGCCACTGGCGGACAACCTTCACCGGTTCGTGGTGTACACAGTGCTGACGTCAACCCTCGGCTGGGACACCGGCCGCGCGATCACCAACGCCGTCGCCATCGTCTTCCTGGGGCCGGCCATCCTCGCGGTGCTGCGACGGGCCGCGCGGCGGGCGGCCTTTCAGCTGTAGGAGTAGAAGCCTCGGCCGGTCTTCTTGCCGAGCAGGCCCGCGTCCACCATGCGCAGCAGCAGCGGCGGCGACGAGTACAGCGGCTCCTTGAACTCCGCGTACATCGAGTCCGCGATGGCCTTGATCGTGTCCAGCCCGATCAGGTCGGACAGCCGCAGCGGGCCCATCGGGTGGGCGGTGCCCAGCTCCATGCCGCGGTCGATGTCCTCGGCCGAGGCGAAGCCCGACTCGATCATGCGGATCGCCGAAAGCAGGTACGGCACCAGCAGCGAGTTCACGATGAACCCGGCGCGGTCCTGCGAGCGGATCACGGTCTTGCCCAGCGCCGTCGTCGCGTGTTCCTCCGCGCGGCGGGCGGTCTCCTCGCTCGTCAGCAGCGAGGGCACCAGCTCCACCAGCGGCAGCACCGGCACCGGGTTGAAGAAGTGGATGCCGACCACCTGCTGCGGCCGGCTCGTCGCCATGCCCAGCTTCATGATCGGGATGGACGACGTGTTGGACGCGAACACCGCGTCCTCCGCGTCGACGATCTTGTCCAGCTGGCGGAAGACGTCGACCTTCGCCTGCTCCTGCTCGAGGATCGCCTCGACGACCAGTTCGCGGTCGGCGAACTCGGCGATGTCGGTGGTGAACCGGACCCGGCCGAGGGCAGCGTCGGCGTCCTCGGCCGACAGCTTGCCGCTCTTGACGCCGCGCTGCAGGGACTTCTCGATGCGGGCCTTGCCCGCGTCGAGCGCCGGCTGGTTCACCTCGGTGACCACGACGTCCAACCCGGCCCTGGCGTGCACCTCGGCGATGCCGGAACCCATCAGTCCCGCTCCGACGACTCCGACTCGACTGACCACCGGCTCACTCCTTCATCGCTTCGCAGGCCCGTTCTTGGGCAGCACGCAGCGCGCGAGGGCGGTTACCGGGTTTTGCCCGGCTCGCCCTCGCGCGGTTACGCGTGCTCAACGACGGTACTCGTCGTACCCGTCGTCGTACGGGTCTTGATCTTCGCTGTCGGACTCCTCGTAATGACCGCTGGAGGAGTTACTCGACAGCTCGCGCTGCAAAGCATCGAAGTCGGTCTCGTGCGAGCTGTACTTGAGCTCGCGCGCCACCTTCGTCTGCTTGGCCTTAGCCCGGCCGCGCCCCATGGCTCGACCCCCTCGCACAGGGGCGGGGCGGCCGGGGGAATCGGCGGCCCCGCATCGTCTCGACAATTCTTTCCTGCTCACACCGTACCGTGTCCGGGGGGTTCGATGCGACGTGGCACGGTGTGCCGGTGGTGACAGTGTCGGCCGGACACCGGTTACCGGCCGGTCGGTGACGATCGGCGCAGGTAGACGTGCCACGATCTACCCGTGCTCCGTCCCTTCGTGGCCTACCTGCGGGTGTACGAACCCCTGCTCGCCCTGGGCGACCCGCCGGACGAACGGCTGCGTGCGGCCGTCGCGGCGGCCAAGCTGCGGCGGACGGACGCGGGCGCCCGCGAGCAGGCCATGTGGCTCAAGTCACAGGTCGCCGCCCCGCGGCGGCTGCTGCCCGCCGAGCTCGCCGACGGCCGTCCCGCCCCGAGCCTGCTGACCGACGTCCTGGTGCTCGACCCGCAGGACGTCCCGGGCGGCAAGGCCGAAGCCGGCCCGCTGGTCTGTCCGCTGGAACTGCGCGCCCGCTCGGCGGCCGCGCTGGTGACGTTCCTGGGCGACGCGCACCCGGCGCTGAAGAACGTCGTCCTCGACGAGGGCGGCTTCACCCAGGAGACGATCCGCGCCCGCACCAAGTCGGCGATGGCGGACCTGAGCACGTCCGCGGCCCACACGCTGTCGACGACGTGGACGGTCCCGCTGCCCTGGTTCGTGCTGATCGACCCGGACGAGCGCCGCCTCGTGCTCGGCGACGGCCGCGACGACCCGAAGCGCGAACTCTCCTGGCGCGCGACGCTCGCCGACGCCCAGCACCGCGCGCGTGAAGCCGGCGAACTGCTGGAGCAGACCTTCGGCGACTCCGGCCCGGGGCGCGTCCTCTTCGAAACCCGCCGCTGGCTCGACAACTTCCACCCGGACTCGGTGATCGAGCTCGACTACGGCGGCCTGGTGCAGCTGTTCGCGGACGCGGTCCTGGAGGCCGACAACACCGCGGACGAGGTCCACGACATCCTGGACGCGCTGCGCTCGGGGAACGTGGAGGAGCTGGCCGAGCTGTTCTCGGACCTGCGCGAGTTCTGGGGCGACGTCGCCGCCCGCGAACGCGGCAACTGAGCTCAGCCGCGCAGTTCCGGGACCAGGATCTCGCCGACCGGGCGGCCGCCGCCCAGGATCGAGCCGTGGGCGAGCTCCGGCAACGTCGACACGTCGACCCCCAGGTACCGCAGGGCCGCCACCGCCAGCGGGGCGCACGCGCGCTTGTTGCCGTCGTCGATCTTGATCGCCACCGCGAAGCCGTCCGGGAACGCGAACGCGTGGACGCCCTCCGCGCCCGCCTTCGAGACCAGGCCGTCCACCGCGGACATCAGGTCCGTGTCCTCGCGGCCGGTGCCGCCGACCAGCCACGGGTGCGTCCGCATCGCCGTGGCCACCCGGCTCTCGGGGCCGTCCGGCGCGACCGCCAGCCTGCCGAACGCGCGAGCCAGGCCGGTCAGGGAGAACGCGAAGAGCGGGGCGCCGCAGCCGTCGACTCCCGTGTGGGCGATCGGCTCGCCCGTCAGCTCCGCGACCGCCGCCGCGATCTTCTGCTGCAGCGGGTGGTCCGGGGCCTCGTACCCCGACGTCGGCCAGCCGGCGCGGAGGCAGGTGGTCAGCATCGCCGTGTGCTTGCCGGAGCAGTTCATCATCACGCGGCGGGGCTCGGCCGCGTCGCGCATGCTCGGGACGTGCAGCGGGAAGTCCGGCGGGCACGCCAGGTCGTCTTCGCGCAGGCCGGCCGCTTCCAGCAGCTCCAGGACGCGCTTGACGTGGCCCGGCTCGCCGGAGTGCGACGCGCACGCCAGCGCCAGGTCCTCGCCGTCGAAGTCCAGGCCCGCGCGCAGCATGCCGACCGCCTGCAGGGGCTTGTTCGACGAGCGCGGGTACACCGGCGACGTGACGTCGCCCAGCACCAGGCGGGCTTCGCCTTCGGGACCGGTCACGACCAGGGCACCGCGGTGGACGCTTTCGACGAAGCCGGAGCGGACGACCTCGGCCAGGACGGGGTTGGTCACTGCTCGCCGCGTCCTCGTTCGCTCTCGAGCAGCTCGTCCACAGTGGCCGAACCCTGCTGGTAGCGCTTCGCGATCTCGGCGTTCAGCGTGTCCATGACGCCTTGGACCTCGCGCCGGAAGGACGACACCGACAGCTCTTCGCTGGCGTAGGTGTCCAAAGCGGAGGCGAGCTTCTCGTCCGAGAGGGAGCCGACGTCGGTCAGGTCGGTGTCGCCGATCAGGGCTTCCGCGTGCCGCCGGTGTTCGCCGGCCCGGGACGGCTCCAGCTGCTGGTGGCGGCCCGAACCCGCCGCCGGGCCCAGCGCGTTGTCGGCCAGGATCGTCGCCAGCTGGTCGACGATGCTGGCTTCGCCGCCGGAGCTGCGCCGCACCTGCTCGGCGCGCACGATGTCGATGCGCGCGTGCAGGAGCCGCCGCAGGTAGGACAGGTCCGTCTCTTCCTGCGCGGCTTCGTCGCGCCGCTCGCGCAGCACCTTCAACGGCAACTCGCCCAAGCCGCTGAGGTACCCCGGGCCGAGCACGCGGTCGATCCGCCGCCTGCCACCGGGCCGCACTTCGATCACAGCGCAGTTTATCCCGGTTGAGCGTGATCTCGCCGTCAGGGGCTTTCGTTCAGCCACGGAGTTGCGCTGCCGCCGCGCGCCCCGGGGCCGGCTGTTCCGACGGCACCGAGTCCGGGTCGATCGCCGCTTGGACGAGGTTGTCCTCCGACCCCGCCAGCAGCTCCGCGCTCACCGGTGTCGACCGCTTGACCAGCGCCAACGCGATCGGGCCGAGCTCGTGGTGCTGGATGACCGTGCCGATCCGGCCGACCGTCCGGCCGTCGAGCAGCAGCGGATCGCCGGGCTCCGGCGTGACCTCCGGCGAACCGTCGAGGTGGAGCAGCAGCAGGTTCCGCGGCGGGCGGCCGACGTTGTGCACCTTTGACACCGTCTCCTGGCCGCGGTAGCAGCCCTTCGCGACGTGCGCGGCCGAGCCGACCCAGCCGACCTCGTGCGGGATCGTGCGGTCGTCGGTGTCCACGCCCAGGCGGGGGCGCACCGACTCGACGCGCAGGGCGTCGAACACCCAGCTGCCCGCTGCCCGCGCGCCCGCGTCGGTCAGCCGCTTCCACCAGTCGAGCAGCGCCGCGCGCGGGACCGCCAGGTCGACGCTGGAGCGGCCCGGCCACGGCATCCGCCGCGCGAAGCCGCCATCCGGCAGCGGCGCCACCGCGTACGGCTCCGGCCCGATTTCGACGCCGACCGCGCTCAGCACGCGCTCGGCGTCCGGGCCGAGCACGGTGAGCAGCGCGAGCTCGGCGGTCGCGTCGCGGATGTCCACCTTGGACCAGAACTTCATCGCTTCGAGGTATTCGAGCAGCGTTTGCGGGCCGCCCTTGGGGAGCGCGCTGGTGACGCTCGGACCCGGGTCGGTGTCGAGGTACACCGTGCCGTCGACGTGCGCGACCACCATGTGCGTCTCGACGCGGCCCTGGCTGTCGAGGACCAGCGCCTCGGTGCCGGAGCCCTCGGCGAGCCCGGTCACGTGCTGCGAGATGACCAGGTGCAGCCACGACAGCCGCTCTTCGCCGGTGACGGCGAGGAACTCGCGGTGCGACCGGTCGATCACGACCACGCCGCGCGAGGCCGTGCGCTGCTCCGCGAACGGGTCTCCCCAGTGCCAGGGCACTCCGGCCTCGGGGTGGTCGTCAGGGGCGGCGATCGATCCGGGCACGTCCAGCAGCGGCGAGCGGTACGGCATACCCCTCAGCCTAGGTGAGTACCGTGGCCGCATGCGCGTCCTCGTCTTCCTCGACGGAACCCCGGCCGACCCCGGCGTCGCCCAGATCAAGGTCGACGACCTCGGGCTGATGCGCGGCGACGGCGTCTTCGAGACGATCCTCGTCGTCGACGGCAAGCCCCGCGAGCTGCGCCCGCACCTCGAACGGCTGGCCCGGTCCGCGGCGATGCTCGACCTGCCGGAGCCCGACCTCGCCGCGTGGGAACGCGTGGTCGCGCAGGTGCTCGAACGGTGGACGGGCGGCCCCGAAATGACGCTGAAACTGGTGTACACCAGGGGATCCGACGGCGACCCCGCCGCGAAGCCGACCGGGTTCGCGCTCGGTTCCGAGGTGCCGCCATCGATCTTGAAGGCTCGCGCCGAAGGCGTCGCCGCGATCACCCTCGAACGCGGTTTCCCGCCGGACCTCGCCGAGCGCGCGCCCTGGCTGCTGCTCGGCGCGAAGCCGTTGTCCTACGCGATGAACATGGCCGCGGTGCGCGAAGCCGGGCGCCGCGGCGCCGAAGATGTGATTTTCACCGCCGCCGACGGTTCGGTCTTCGAAGGGCCGACGTCGACCGTCGTGCTGGCCAAGGGCCGGACGCTCTACACGCCGCCGTCGAGCATCGGCATCCTGCCGGGCACCACCCAAGCCGCGCTTTTCCGCGGCGCCGAGAAGGCGGGCTGGGCGGTCAAGGTGGAGCCGCTGACGGTCCGCGACCTCGTCGAGGGCGACGGCGTCTTCATGGCCTCCAGCGTGCGCAAGCTGACCCGCGTGCACACGCTGGACGGCGAGCGCCTCCCCGACTCCGCCGCGGTCTACGCCGAGCTGGTGGCGGCTTACGAGGGCGAGTACGCCTGAGTGATCCGCACGACCGCCGGCTCGACCGCTTCTTCGCGGTACGCCGCGATCTTGTGGTGGCCGTCGATGATCAGCTCGCGCTCGCCGTCGGCCAGCACCACCGCGACCGGCCGGTGCCCGGTGCGGATGGCGGTCCGGTAGTACCCGACGCGGGCTTCGTCGGACGGCGGCCAGGTGTCGGTCGGCGTCAGCTCCTGGTCCGCGGCGAGCCGTTCCGGCCCGCTCACGCGGTAGTCGCCGTCGACGAGCAGGTCGAGGACGGGGCCGAGCGTGGTGGCCAGCGGGCGGCGCAGCTGCCCGGTCGCCAGCGCGATCCGCAGCGACTGCGGGAGCTCCGCGCGCGTCCGCGTGTTCACGTCGAGGAAACCCGCGCCACCGCTGATCGTCACCTGTTCCACAGTTATCAGGACGGGCGACGGCTCGACATGGTTCCAGCCCCTACCCGGACGGGTGCACCGGGTGACTCCGGTCTCACCTGCCTGGCGGTACCGGACTTTCAGGACAGCCGGAAGCGGACGCGGGTGCCCGGCCGGGCCTGGGCGAGCGCGCTCAGCGCGGCCGCGCGGACGACGGCCGCGACCGGGTAGCCGCCGGTGGTCGGGTGGTCGGCGAGGAACACCACCGGCCGACCGCTGGGCGGTACCTGGATCGCGCCGGTCACGACGCCTTCGCTGGGCAGCTCGCCGTCGACCGCCC
>NZ_JAAGNB010000866.1:0-7195 GCF_010550475.1 Amycolatopsis sp. SID8362 | reverse complement strand
GCGGGCGACGTGATCGCGGACGTCGTCGCGGACCTGGCGGCGCGGTGGACCGGCGTCCGCGCGGTGGCGGTGAGCCACCGCGTCGGGCCGCTGACGATCGGCGACGTCGCCCTGGCGTGCGCCGTGGCGGCGGAGCACCGCGGCCAGGCGTTCTCGGCGTGCGCGGAGCTCGTGGACGAGGTCAAGGCGCGGCTGCCGGTCTGGAAGCACCAGCACTTCACCGACGGCACCGACGAGTGGGTCAACTCGCCCTGAGCCGGAAGACGGCCACGCGCCCGGCGGCCGCGGCGAACCCGTCCGGGTCGGCGCCGTCGACGAGGCCCAGCTTCACGAACATCGGCACCCCGTGCGGCACCTCGCGCGGGAACGCTCGCATGACCTGCTCGCGGACGCCGGGATCGGTGACCTCTTCGAGCGTCACGGCCTGCTTCCGGCGGCCGTGGGCGAGCTCGCCCCGGCCGGCGGCGCGGACGTTGCGCGCCCAGTCGCCGTCGGGCACGCCGGCGATGACGTAGCGGTGGCCGTCGACGGTCAGCGGTGAGACCGGTGTCGGGCGTGGCGTGCCCGAGCGGCGGCCGGGGACGGTCAGGACGTGGATGGTGCCCAGGCGCAGCCCCAGCCGCGTCAGGAGGCGGACGACGCGGTTGGCGGGACGGAGCCAGCGAGGCAGGGCGGCAAAACCTTTCGACGATCGAAATATTTGCTCGCCAAGGTAGACTCTTTCGAGTGTCGAAGCAATTGCTGGTCACCGAGGCGACCCACGCGGCGTCGGACTTCGGCGCGGCGAACGACGTGGTGGACGAAGCCGCGGCGGCCGCGTTCGGGGTGAACCGCACGGACCTGCGGATCATCGGCCTGGTCGCGGCGTCAGGCGCGCTGACGGCGGGCCGGCTGGCCACGGAGGCGAACTTGAGCCCCGCGGCGACGACGACGGCGATCCAGCGCCTGACGCGGGCGGGGCACCTGACCCGCCGGACGGACGCCGACGACCGCCGCCGGGCGGTGGTGGAGCTGACGCCGGCCGCGGCGGAGCTGCTGGCGGAGATCTACGCGCCGATCGAGCGCGCGGGGCGCGCCATCCTGGAGGAGTACGCGCCGGAGCAGCTGGCGCTGGTGATCGAGGTGCTGCGGAAGGGCGAGCGGATGCAACGGGCGGAGGCCGCCCGGATCCGGGCCCGGGAACCACTCAGCCCTCCACCGCCCGGGGGATCGGCGGTGGAGGGCTGTGTGGAGTCACGGCGCTAGGCCGGACTTACGCATCGCTGCGCGATCGTCACTTGGTGGCGATCTTCTGGCCGACGAGGATCAGGTCCGCGTTCGGGATGTACTTCGCGTTCAGCTCCTGCAGCTTCGCGTAGCCGCCCTGGACGTTGAACTGCTTGGCGATCTTGGACAGGCTGTCGCCCGCCACGACGGTGTAGTCACCGGCCGGGTTCGAGCTGCTGACACCGGACACCGCGGGGGCCGCCTTCGGAGCGATCGCCTTCGGGGCGGTCGTGCTCTTCTTCGGGGTCACCTTCTTGGTGGTGTTGGTCTTGGCCTTGGGGGCCGACGAGCCGCCACCCTTCTTGCCGCAGACCGGCCAGGCGCCGATGCCCTGGCCCTGCAGGACGCGCTCGGCCACGGCGATCTGCTGCTCGCGGGACGCGTTCTGCGGGTTGCCGGTGCCGCCGTAGGCCTTCCAGGTGCTCTGCGTGAACTGCAGGCCGCCGTAGTAGCCGTTGCCGGTGCTGGTGCTCCAGTTGCCGCCGCTCTCGCACTGCGCGATCGCGTCCCAGTTGGTCGCCGACGCGGGGGTCGCGGCGATCGCGAGGGGAGCGCCGACCGCGATGCCCGCGATGGCAACGCGAGCGACGGTGCGGGTGGCAGCGGACATCTTGCGGTGCTTGCCTCGGTAAGACATCTGAATGCTTCTCGGTTTCCCAGCGCCTACGAACCGGTGGTGAGGGTCAGGATCGGGGTCCTGGCGCCGGCCGTTTCAGGCCGGCAGGCGAGTCCGACGCACGGCGCGTCTTCCTCGTCCCCTCGTCCCTGTCCGGAAATGCTTTCGCTCGGGGTATGGGTCCGGGGATCCGTTGGACAGGGCTAGGCGCTACGGATTCCCGGTCTTGCCGGCTGGTCGGGGCCAACCGAAAAGCGACGGTACGTAACGATCGCCGTGATCGGAAATTATTCGGGGCGTGACCTACGTCACAGTAACAGCACGCAACCTCGGTCGATACGCCTGTTTGTGCAGGTCAGAGGGCCGTTATCTGCCCGTTTCCTAGCCGAGATAAAACACGGATCGTGAGGCTTGCATCACGTGATTCGCGCAGCGAATGGACCATTCGCGTCGCCCGCTCGGCGATTGAAGCGCGCATCTTATGACCGGCGACGGGACTTCGCCAGACTTGACAATCCCGTCACTGCTGCCCCATGAGTCACATCAGCCCCACCTGTTAGTGGGGTTTCGATCCACGGCCGGAGCCGCTTGAAAGGGCGATGACCCCGGATGGGGGCCACGCACCGCGACCGACCAGGCGAAACGGGTCACCGGATGGCGTTGCGGCGGGCTCGGATCAGCTTCTCGCGAACACCCGGATTTGATGACGCGCCACGCCGAGGCTGGGCGGCGCGGTCGGCGAGCGGTCGGCCGCGGTACCCGAGCGGTGGGGGAAAGAACGGGAGGGCCGAAGTCGCGCCCGCAGCTGGGCGGCGGGTCGAGGGGTGCGGGCGGGCTACCGGGCCGGGATGGGCTCGCCGGGAGGGGCGGACGCGCTTGCGAGGGGACGGGCGGGCGCGGGCCGGGTGGGGTTGGCGCTCGCCGGGAGGCTGCCTGCGGCATCGCGGCGCACGAGGGCAGCCGGGCCAGGCGATGCCCGGAGCCTGGCCGCCTGTTGCTCGCGTATAGAAGGGTGCCCTGCCGCTCAGTGCGAGAGGCGACCGTCGTACGGGCTGTCAGAGCCTCGCAGCGCGTCCAGGCGGAAGAGGATGCGTCAGCCCCCGGCGAACGGCGGCAGCACGTCCAGCTCCGCGCCATCCACCAGCTCCCGGCCGGGATCGCGCACCGCGACCCCGTCCAGCAGGTAGCTGACCGCGTCCAGCACCTTCGGCAGGCCTTCCGGGTGCAGGCGCCGGAGTTCGCTCGCCGCGTCGGCGACCGAGGCTCCCGATGGCAGCTGGACCTTCTCCTCGTCCACCCCCGCCGCGGCCCGGGCGGCGGCGAAGTAGCGGACCACGATGGTCAGGGTCGTCATCTCAACCGCCGATCGCGCTCATCGGCCGGATCGGCTGGGCGAATCCGGCGTCGTTGATCTCGTGGCCGGCGAGCTTGCCCCACATCGTGGCCCGCCAGGCGTCCGCCACCTCTTCATCGCGCGCGCCCGCGCGCACGAGGGAGCGGAGGTCCGTCTCGTCGTTGCTGAAAAGGCAGGAGCGGACCGCGCCGTCGGCGGTCAGGCGGGTGCGTTCGCACGCCGCGCAGAACGGCCTGGTCACCGAGGCGATCACGCCGACGTCGCCGGGGCCGCCGTCGACCAGCCAGCGCTCGGCCGGGGCGCCGCCCCGTGCCGCCGGGAACGGCGTCAGCTCGAACGACGTCTCCAGCATCGAAAGGATCTCCGACGCGGTGATCATCTCGCCGCGGTTCCAGCCGTGCTGGGCGTCCAGCGGCATCTGCTCGATGAAGCGCAGGTGGTAGCCCTCGGCCAGGCAGAACTTCAGCAGCGGCACGGCTTCCGACTCGTTGACGCCGCGCATGAGCACCGCGTTGACCTTCACCGGCGACATCCCGGCGTCCCGCGCGGCCGCCATGCCCGCCAGCACGTGCGAGAGCCGGTCGCGGCGGGTGATCGTCTTGAACAGCTCCGGGTCGATCGTGTCGAGCGAGACGTTGATCCGGTTCAAGCCCGCCTCGGCGAGCGCCGCCGCCCGTCGCGCGAGGCCGATCCCGTTCGTGGTCATGGACAGCTTGGGCCGCGGCGAAAGCGCCGTGATCCGCGCGACGAGGTCCTCGAGGCCCGGGCGCAGCAGCGGCTCGCCGCCGGTGAGCCGGATGTCGGTGATGCCGAGCCGCTCGACGGCGATCCGCATCAGGCGGACCAGTTCGTCGTCGGTCAGCACCTGGTCGCCCGGCATCCAGTCGAGGCCTTCCGCGGGCATGCAGTAGGTGCAGCGCAGGTTGCACCGATCCGTCAGGGAAACCCGGAGATCGGTGGCCACCCGGCCGAAGGTGTCGATGAGGTGCGGGTTCTCGGGCCTGGGCACGCGAGATGACCCTCGTGTACCGGGGACGCGAGGAAACCCGAGATCCACTGCCGTCATTACGCACAGCGTAGCTCCGGAACGCCCGAAGTGAGCGGGTCGCTACGATACTTTGACGAGTGAGTGGTTCAGTTGCCGAACTAAGAGGGCCTGTGACGGAAAAGAGCTACCCGGTCACCGACGACGAACTCTTCCGCTTCGCGGAATTGGGCCGTCAGGGCAGCACGCTGACGGTCCTCCGGCACGCCAGGATCGCCGAGCGGATGGGCCTGTCCGGCACCGACCACAAGACGTTCGACCTCGTCGTGCAATCGGGCGGACCGTTGACCGCCGGGCGGATCGCCGAGCTGACGGGCCTGTCGACCGGGGCCGTGACCGGCGTCATCGACCGGCTCGAGAAGGTCGGGCTGGTCCGCCGCGTCCGCGATCCGGAGGACCGCCGCAAGGTCCTCGTGGCCGTCGTGCCGGGCGCCGAGGAGCGCTTCGCGCCGCTCTTCGAGTCCGCCTTCGACGCCCTTCGCGAGACGCTGGCGCAGTTCTCCCCGACCGAGCGAAAAGCCATCGAGCGTTATCAGAACGTCATGCTCGAACAGCTGCGCGCGGAAATCCTCGACAATGGCCGCCCCGCGTAGCTTTCCCTCAACTGCGGAGATAATGTCTCAGGCATGCCGCAATTTCGGTTGTCCGAGGCCGCGCGCCTGCTCGGGGTCAGCGACGACACCGTGCGCCGGTGGGTGCGCGCGGGGCAGCTGACCGCCACCGACGACGCCGCCGGCCGCAAGGTCGTGGACGGCGCCCAGCTGGCCGGGTTCGCCCGGGCGCAGGCCGCCGGCCCCGAAGACCCGTCGACGGTCGGCCGCTCCGCCCGCAACAGGTTCGTCGGGCTGGTCACCGAGGTCATCGCCGACAAGGTGATGGCGCAGGTGGAACTGCAGTGCGGGGCGCACCGGGTGGTGTCCCTGATGAGTACGGAAGCCGTCCGCGAGCTGGGCCTGCGCCCCGGAGTGCTCGCGGTCGCGGTGGTCAAAGCGACCACTGTCGTGGTGGAAACACCGGAAGGAAGTCGATGAAGAAGCTCGCTCTCGCCGTCGCGGCCGTCGCCCTGTTCGCGGGCGCGTGCAGCAGCTCGGACGAGCCCAGCACGCAGACCGGCGGGTCGTCGGTCACCGCGCCCGCGCCGAAGGGGTCCGGGAACGCCGGCGGCGGCACGCTGACCGTGTTCGCGGCCGCGTCGCTCACCGAGTCGTTCACCGCGCTCGGCAAGGAGTTCGAAGCGCAGCACTCCGGCGTGACCGTGAAGTTCAGCTTCGCGGGCTCGTCCACCCTGGTGCAGCAGCTGACCAACGGCGCGAAGGCCGACGTCTTCGCCTCGGCCGACCAGGCCACCATGGACAAGGCGAACCAGGGCGGGGTGATCGACGGCCAGGCGACGGTGTTCGCCACGAACAAGCTCGCGATCGCCGTCGCGCCCGGCAACCCCAAGGGCATCAAGTCGTTCGCGGACCTGAACAAGGCCGGCCTGAACGTCGTGACGTGCGCGCCGCAGGTGCCGTGCGGCGCGGCGGCCAAGAAGGCCGAGCAGGACACCGGCGTCACGCTCAAGCCGAAGAGCGAGGAGTCGGACGTCAAGCAGGTCCTCAACAAGGTCGCCTCCGGTGACGCCGACGCGGGCCTCGTCTACGTCACCGACGCCACCTCCGCCGCGGGCAAGGTCGAGAAGGTCGACTTCCCCGAGGCCGCGCAGGCGGTCAACAGCTATCCGATCGCCGCGGTCAAGGGCGGGCAGGCCGAGCTGGCGCACCAGTTCGAGGAGTTCGTCCTCGGCACCGAAGGCAAGAACGAGCTGACGAAGGCCGGGTTCGGTCCTGCGCAGTGAGCGACGCTCGAACGGCCGGCCGGGATCCGTCCCGGCCGGCCGTTCGCGCGTCCCGTGGGTACTGGGCATCCCGGCCGCGCTGGCGCTGGCGCTCGTCGTGCTGCCGGTCGTCGGCCTGCTGGTCCGCTCGGACCTGACGCGGCTGCCGTCGCTGATCGCCACGCCGTCGTCGTGGCACGCGCTGCGGTTGTCGCTGCTCACCGCGGGACTGTCCACCGTGGCCTGCGTGCTGCTGGGCGTGCCGCTGGCCGTCGTGCTGGCGCGCGCCCGCTTCCGCGGCGTCCGGCTGCTGCGCTCGGTCGTGCTGCTGCCGCTGGTGCTGCCCCCGGTCGTCGGTGGCCTCGCACTGCTCTACCTGCTCGGCCGCAAGGGCTTCCTCGGCATGCTGATCACCACGCTGACCGGGGAATCGGTGCCGTTCACGACGGGCGCGGTGGTGATCG
This sequence comes from Amycolatopsis sp. SID8362, assembly GCF_010550475.1. Taxonomy (NCBI): domain Bacteria; kingdom Bacillati; phylum Actinomycetota; class Actinomycetes; order Pseudonocardiales; family Pseudonocardiaceae; genus Amycolatopsis; species Amycolatopsis sp. SID8362. Next base: position 634 of record NZ_JAAGNB010000866.1, on the reverse strand, counting down.
CGCAGACGTTCGTCGCGATGCCGTTCCTCGTCGTCAGCCTCGAAGGCGCGCTGCGCAACGCCGGCGACCGCTACGAGCAGGTCGCCGCGACGCTCGGCGCGCGCCCGTGGACCGTGTTCCGCCGGGTCACCCTGCCGCTGCTGCTGCCCGCGCTCGGCTCCGGCGTGGTCCTCAGCTTCGCCCGCGCGCTCGGCGAGTTCGGCGCCACGATCACCTTCGCCGGCAGCCTCGAAGACGTCACCCGCACGCTGCCACTGGAGGTCTACACGCAGGCCGAAGTGGACATCGACAGCGCCGTCGCGCTGTCCCTGCTGCTCATCGTCGTGGCGGTGCTGGTCATCGCCGTCGCGCGGCCGCGCTCGTGGGAAGGCGGCCTGCGGTGAGCCTGACCGCCCGGATCGAGGCCGTCCGCGGCTCGTTCTCCCTCGACGTCGGCCTCGACGTGCCGGCCGGGCACGTGCTCGCGCTGCTCGGGCCCAACGGCTCCGGCAAGTCGACGGTCCTGGGCTGTCTCGCCGGGCTCGTCACGCCGGCGTCGGCGGAGATCACCGTGGCCGGGCGCGCGCTGGCCGGCGTCGCGCCGCACCGGCGGGGGATCGGCCTGCTGTCCCAGGACGCGCTGCTCTTCCCGCAC
>NZ_JAAGNB010000827.1:0-11151 GCF_010550475.1 Amycolatopsis sp. SID8362 | reverse complement strand
GTGCCGGACCGCCGCGCGCCCGGCCCAGGTGCCCGATGACACCGCCCACGCCGAGTTCGGCGAGCCGCCGCCGGAGATCGCGCCGACCACCGGGACCCGGCTCGCGACGTCGCCCGCGGCGAAGAGCCCGGGCACGCCGGTGGCGCAGTCCGGCCCGGTGACGAGCCCGCCGACCCCGCGGATCGTCCCCTCGCCGAGCAGGGTGACCTCGAACCGGTCGCGGTACGGGTCGATCCCGCGGCGGGTGAACGGCAGCAGGAAGTTCGGCTGGACCACCGGCATCTTGCGGCGCACCCACTCCGGCGCGCGGTCGAGCGTCGTGTACACCGGGCCGCGCAGCATCGCCGCGCCGAGGACGCGGTTGCGGTCCGGGCCGGACGGCAGCTCGATGACTCGCCCGTCGGCGTCGGTGTAGGTGCCGAACAGGTACGCCATCGACCGCGCCATCGTGGAAAAGGCCGGGGCGAGGGTGTAGTAGTTCGAGAACTCCATGCCGGACAGCCGCGCCCCGGCTTCGACGGCCATCAGGTGGCCGTCACCGGTGTTTCCGCGCGAGCCGAGCAGGTGGGAGCGGAACGCCGTGCCGCCGGTGGCCAGCACGACCGCGCCCGCCCGCACCTGCCAGTTCCCGCCCGCCTGCCGCCGGACGCCGGCCGCGCCGCCCACGGAACCGTCCGGGCGCAGCAGCAGTTCGAGGGCGGGGTGGTGGTCGAGGATCCGGACGCCGGCGCGGTGCACGAGCCCGCGCATGGCGCGCAGGTACTCGGGCCCGCGCACGTTGTTCGTCCGGTCGGGTCTCCCGTCCCGCACCGGGAACGGGTAATACCGGTCCAGGGTGGGCAGCCGTTCCCACGTCGTGCGCAGGACCCGCAGCGCCTGCTCGGCGTCGGCTATCCCGCCGGCCTGCGCGTGCCGCTCGGCCACCGCGCGCTCGTGGTCCCCGGGTTCGACGAACCAGTGCGTGACCCCGGCCGTGGCGGTGACGCCGCTGGTGCCGCAGTAACCCTTGTCCACCAGCACGACGTCTCCGCCGGCCTGGGCCGCGGCCAAGGCGGTCCAGGTCGCGGCGAGGCCGCCGCCGATGACGAGCACGTCGGCCTTCACCGGGTCTCGGCCAGTTCGGCGACCCCCAGCTCGGCCAGCAGCCGGTGCCGCAGTTCCTCGAACTCCGGGTTGCGGCGGCTGCGTTCGCCGTCGAAAACCACGGGGTGTTCGGCGGCGAGCCGGCCGGACCGCAGCGCGACCACGCGGTCGGCGAGCAGGATGGCCTCGTCGACGTCGTGGGTCACGAGCAGGACGGCCGGGCGGTGCGCGTCGACGAGCTGCCGGACCAGGGCGTGCATCTTGATCCGGGTGAGCGCGTCGAGGGCCGCGAACGGCTCGTCGAGCAGCAGGAGCCGTGGTTCCCGGACCAGCGCCCGGGCGAGGGCGACGCGCTGTGCCTCGCCGCCGGACAGCGTGACCGGCCAGGCGTCGAGGTGCCCGGCCAGGCCGACCTCGGTCAACGCGCGGGCCGCGGCCTCGCGGGGCAGGCCGACGGCGACGTTCTGCCAGACCCGCCGCCACGGCAGCAGCCGGTGCTCCTGGAACACGACCATCCGCTCGGCCGGTGCGGCCAGCTCGCCGTCGTCGGGGGCGTCGAGCCCGGCGAGCAGCCGCAGCAGCGTCGTCTTGCCGCAGCCGCTTTCGCCGATGAGCGCGACGAACTCGCCGGGCGCGATGTCGAGGTCGAGTCCGTCGAGGACGGTCCGCGGCCCGAAGCTCTTGGTCAGCGCGCGCACGCGCACGGCGGTGCTCACAGCTTCACGGCGTGGTCGGCGATGGTGATCGGGCCGCTGAGGATCTTGCGCTGCGTAAGCCAGTCGGCCCCGCGCTGCAGCTGCGCGATCCCGTCGTCGTTGATCAGCGCCAGCTTCGTCCGGACGTTCTTGGCGGCCATCTTGTCCAGTACGGCCTGGGGGTAGTGGGAGACGGCGTTGCCGATGTCGAGGGCTTCCTTGTAGTGCTGGTTCTGCCAGTCGTAGTCGGCCTGGAACGCGGCGATCACCTTGCGGATGGTGTCGGCGTTCTGCTCGGCGTAGTCGCGGCGGACCAGATAGCTGGTGAAGTCGATCTGGAAGTCCAGCTCGTCGCCGTCGACGAAGATGGGCTTGGCGCCGTACTGGACTTCGGCGATCTCGCGGAAACCCTGCCAGATGGCCCAGGCGTCGATCTTCCCGGCGCCGAACGCGGCGGACGCCTCCGGCGGGTTGAGGTAGGTGATCTTCACCGACTCGCGGGGCACCTTGTACTTCTCCAGCGCGGCGACGAGCAGGAACTCGCCGAGGCCGGCCTTGTTGACCGCGACGGTCTTCCCCGCGAGATCGGTGACCTTTTCGATGCCGGTGTGCGCACCGGCGACGATCGCGGTGGTACGCGGGGTCGAGGCCGCCCAGGCGACGTAGACGAGGTCGGCCCCGGACAGGATCGCCTGGTCCGCCGGGGTGGTGCTGCCGCCGAAGCTGAAGTCGGCGGTCCCGCCGACGACCGCCTGCAGCGTCGGCGCGTGGTTGGGGAACGGACCCACCCACTCGACGGCGATGCCCTGGTCCTTGAGCGTCTTCTCGAGCACGCCGCGGGCCTTCGGAACGGAGATGGTGCTGTAGGTCAGCCGGACCTTGCCCGGCGTGGCGCCGCCGGCCGAACCGGTGGCGCACGCGGCGAGCGGGGCGGCGAGGGCGGTGAGCCCGGCTGCGGTCAGGAACGTGCGGCGGGAGAGTGTCATGGCTGTCCTCAGGCGGTCAGGCGGGCGTAGGTGGGGTGCCAGCGCAGCAGGCGGCGTTCGAGGAGGCGGGTGACGAGGTCGCAGAGGATCCCGATCACGGCGTAGATGAGCACGACGAGCACGATCACGTCGGTCTGCAGGAACTCGCGGGCGTTGGTGGCCATGAACCCGAGCCCCGCGTCGGCGCCGAGGGTTTCGGCGATGACCAGCGCGAGCCAGGCCGCCGTCAGCGACAGCCGCAGCCCGCCGAGGATCGACGGCAACGCACCCGGCAGCACGACCCAGCGGATCTGCGCGGCCCGGCCGAGGCCGACGACGTCGGTCATCTCGAGGAGCTTCGGGTCGATCTGGCGGATGCCGAGCACGGTGGTCAGGTAGAGCGGGACGGCGGTGCCGAGCGCGATCAAGAAGATCTTCCCGGCCTCGCCGATCCCGAACCAGACGATCACCAGCGGCAGGATCGCCAGGAACGGGACCGCGCGCACCATCTGGATGCTGCGGTCCAGCAGCGCTTCGGCCACTTTGGACAGTCCGACCAGTAGGCCGAGCCCGAGCCCGAGGCTCGCGCCGATGACGAACCCGGTGGCCGACCGCTGGAGGCTGGCGAGCAGGTTCGACGGCAGCTCGCCGTCGGCGATCAGCTCACCGGCCTTGGCCAGCACGCTGCTCGGGGCGGGAAGCACCTGCTTCGGCAGGAGCCCGGTCTGCGCCAGTAGTTCCCAGAGCGCGAGCACGGCGATCGGCGTCAGCCAGGAAACAGCTCGGTACGGGAACCGGAACCCGGCGGCGACCGGCCGGTCGAGGGCGCGGGTCACCGGGGATCGAGTCCGGAGTCGATGTACTCGCTCAGCTTCTTGCCGCCGGGGAACAGGCCCTGCTGCACCCAGGTGTCATAGGTCGTCTGCAGCTGGGCGGCGAGCGCGGCGTCGACCGGGATGCGCCGGTAGTTCGTTTCATCCGGACGTACCTGGGTGGCGATGGCCAGTGGCTGGTGGGCGAACCCGGCGTACCACTTGTCGAACGCGTCGGGGTTGGCCTTCGACCAGGCGTAGCTCTTGTCGACGCGGCTCGCGAAGTCCTGGATCGCGGTGCGCTTGCGCGGGTCGCTCAGCGCCTTGTCGGTGGCCGAGAGCACGTTGAGGCCGGAGTTGATGCCGGCGCCGTCCGAGAGCACCCGCGCGCCGAGTTCGCCGCGGGCGCGGGCGGCGTAGACGCTCCAGGTGGCCCAGGCGTCGATGTTGCCGGTCGAGAACGCGCCGTTCGCCTCCGAAGGAGCGAGGAAGTTGAGCGTGACGTCCTTGTCCGACAGCCCGGCCTGCTTGAGCGCGCCGATCACCAGGTAGTGCGCGACGCTGCCGCGGGTGGTGGGGGAGATCCGCTTGCCCTTGAGGTCGGCGACGGTGCGGGCCGGGCTGTCCTTCGGCACCAGGAGGTAGGTGCCCTTGCCGCCGTTGCTCCAGGCGGCGGCGACCTTGATCTTCGAGCCGCCGGCGATCGCCGTGACGGTCGGGGAATCGTTGGCGCCGCCGATGTCGACCGCGTCCGCGCGCAGGGCTTCGTGCAGGTTGACCGCGGCCGCGAACTGCGACCATTCGATCTTGTAGGGCAGGTTGTCGAGCAGCCCGGCGGCCTTCAGCCGGGACTGCGTGGCGCCGGTCTGGTCGCCGACGCGCAGCACGACCTCGCCGGACGCGTCCGAAGTGGACGATCCGCACGCCGTGAGCGCGGTGAGGCCGAGCAGGGCGGCCACGAGCAGGGCGAGCCGGGGTTTCGAGGGCATGCGGGAACTCCCCAATGCGGTGTCGGCCGCGGAGATTCTGGTTGCGGCGCCGGGCTAAATGGTCACCGGCGTGTGTCTATTTTCCATCGCCGCAGGGGAGAGTCAACGCTCCCGGGCGGGTTCCCACGAACCGGGAAGAGATCCACTGTGGACCGTCGCGGCGCGCGCGGCGTCGAAGTATTCGCGCAGCGGCCGCCAGCCGGGCACGACGAACCGCCCGCCGGGACCGGTGAAGGTCAACGTCGGCAGGGCGTAGCGGACATGGTGTTCGAGGTGCTTCGCCCGGCCGCTGTGCGGTCCCGGCGCGGTGATGTCGAGGACTTCCGGGCACGGGTTCCGGGTTTCGCGCCAGTCGTCGCGGACGGCCTGGCGGACTTCGTCGCTCGTCATCGCCGTCCGCAAGGCGTCGAGGTCGAGGCCGGGAATGCCGTCGACGGCGGCGAGCACACGTTCGGTGTCGTCGGCCGGGGTGCCGTGCCGGAACGTCGTTTCGCGCAGCCGCGTCAGGACCAGGTCGGCGACGGTTTCCCCTTGTGCCTCCGCGGCTTTCGCGGCCAGCGAGGCCGGCCAGCTCGTGCGGGCCACCCAGGCCAGGTGCGGCGGCTTCGGGGCGCCGGTGTGCTCGGTGACGCCGTCGATGAACTTCGCGTACCAGGCGGCTTCGGCGGCGGGGTCCGGTGCCGGGTCCTCGTCGTCGTCGAAGAGGATGCCGAACACCCGGCGCCACCGGGCGCCGGCGAGTTCCGCCCGCAGCAGGCGGAACTTCGGCTCCGACCCCCACGCCCACGGGCAGGCGGGGTCGGTGTACTCGACGACTTCGAGCGGCACGGCTCAGTCCTCGGGCACGTCGACCGGGGACCAGAGACTCGGCAGGTTGACGACGATGCCTTCCTGGCTGCTGCGCGCGATGATCACGAGGGCCTCTTCGTCGGTCGGGTTCTCTTCGCGGTGCGGCACGTACGGCGGCACGAAGATGTAGTCGCCGGGCCCGGTTTCGATGCGGATTTCTTCGTCGCCGTCGGCGAAGACGAACACCGGGTGGCCGGACTTGACGTAGATCGCGGTCTCGGCTTCGCCGTGGTGGTGGTCGCCCGAGTTGGTGACCGGTGCGACGTGGGTCTCGCCCATCCAAACCTTCGACGACCCGACGGTCTTGCCGGAGATGGCTTCCAGGCGGGTCATCCCGGTGGTCTGGTTGGTGTCGCCGGTGAGGTCCGCGCCGCGGATGTGCCGCAGCGGCTGGTGCCAGAGGTCGCTCATCGGATTTCCCTTCAGGTGGCGACGCGAGCCGGAGTCGCGTCGTCGAGCAGGTCGGCGATCGTCGTCGCGCGCAGCAACGCGTCGAGCCCGGCTTCGAGCCCGGACCAGAACGGCGTGAGCCCGGCCGCCGTGCCGTGGTAGGCCAGCGCGGGCCGGGGTTCGCCGCGGACGGAGAGGAACTCGCCGTCGACCGCCACGACGGCGTCCCGCACGGTCACCTCGCCGGCCGCCCTGGCCAGCCAGTAGCCGCCTTCGCAGCCGCGCTGGCTGCGGACCAGCCCGGCCTGGCGCAGGTCCCGCATGACCGCCTTGATGAACCGGGCCGGGATGTCCTGGGTGGACGCGACGGCTTCACAGGTGATCGGCCGCGAGGTGTCCGCGGCGAGCTCCAGCAGGACCCTGATCGCGTAGTCCGCCCTGGCCGAGATGCGCATGCCCGCCATCATCCCCGCACCAGGACCGGCCCGCGCGTCCCGGCGCGCAGCCATTCCAGGAACTGGACGATCTCGGCGGCCACGCTGCGGTGGGCGACGTCGTTGAGCACGTCGTGCCGGCCGCCCTCGACCAGTGCGAACCGGCCCGCCGGGAGCATCTCGGCGAACGCGCGGGCGGCCTTCGGGTCCGCGACCCGGTCCGCGCCGCCGTGCAGGACGAGCACCGGGGTGCGGGGGAGCACCGCCGGGATGCCGGCGGGCTCCGCGAGCAGGGCACCACGCCGGAGGCGGTCGTCGGTCTCGAGCAGCGTGCGGTGGACCGGGCACGCCGTCCGCGCGTCGAGCTCGCCGGCCCACGACCGGTCTTCGGCGTGCTCGGCCGACAGCGGCAGGCCCGCCGTGACGACCGCGTGCACCGGCAGCTCGGCGGCGAGGGAGAGGGCGGCGAGGCCACCGGTGTCGCTGCCGAGCAGCACCACCGGCACCGGGTTTCCACGGAGTTCGCCCGCGACGTCGTCCGGGGAGGTCACTGCGACGACCCGGTAGCCGTCGAACGCCAGCCGGGTGCCGAGCCGGCCGTAAAGCCCGGGGTGCTCGCCCCGGCCGGGCAGCAGGACGACCGTGCCGCGGATGGTCACCCCTTCGGGCGGGGCCCAGCAGACGGGGCCGGCGAGCGTCATACGGCGGCCGCCGTGGCGGGCCGGCGCTCGCGGCGGGCCAGCTCCGAGCGCACCAGGGGGAGCAGGTGCCTGCCGTAGTCGATCGCGTCGTCGAGCGGGTCGTAGCCGCGGATCAGCAGGGTGGTGACGCCGATGTCGACGTAGTCCAGCAATGCCCGGGCGACGGTTTCGGGGGTGCCGACCAGCGCGGTGGAGTTGCCGGCGGCGCCGGTCGCGGTGGCCAGTGGAGTCCACAGTGCACGGTCGTGGCGATCGGCCTTCGCGGCCGCGGCCAGCAGGCGCACGCTGCCGACGTTGGTCGGCGGGCCGCCGTCCCGCCATTCGCGAGCCGCCTTCGCCGCGCCGGACGCCGTGATCTTGTCGAGGATCCGCTCGGCCCGCTCCCACGCCAGTTCCTCGGTGGGCGCGAGGATCGGCCGGAACGACACGCTGATCCCCGGCGGGGTGAGCCGGCCGGCCGCCTTCGCCGCCGCCCGGACGGACGCGATTTGCTCCGCCGTTTCCTTGAGCGGTTCGCCCCAGAGCGCGAAGACGTCGGCGTGCTTGCCGCCGACACGGTAGGCCGCCTCGGAGGAACCGCCGAAGTACAGCGGGATGCGCGGGTTCTGCAGCGGCCGCACCTGCGGGGTGTAGTCGTCGAGCCGGTAGTGCTTGCCGTGGTGGGAGAACGCGGTCCCGGACGTCCAGGCGCGCTTGAGGATCTCCAGGTACTCGTCGGTGCGCTCGTAGCGCTCGTCCTTGGGCAGGTAGTCGCCGTCGCGGGCCTGCTCGACGTCACTGCCGCCGGTGATGGTGTGCACCGCGACGCGCCCGCCGCTGAAGTGGTCGAGGGTGGCGAACGCGCGCGCCGCCAGCGTCGGCGCGACGAACCCGGGGCGGTGCGCGATGAGCACGCCGAGGCGCTCGGTGTGCGCGGCCGCGTAGGCGGCGACCTGCTGGCCCTCCGGCCAGCCCGCGCCGTAGCCGATGAGCACGCGGTCGAACCCGCCGTCCTCGTGCGCCCGGGCGAACCGGCGGACGTAGGCCGGGTCGATCACCGGTCCTCTGGCGGGCCGGGTCTCGCTCGCGTCCTGGGTGCCGATCATGCCGACGAACTCGACGGGCATCTGCTTTCCTTTCGCCGCAACAAGAAGGCTCAGTCAGGGAACGGCACCCCGGCCCGCCCTGTCAAACAGGCATCTCCAGGTGTCCAATTAGTGGACGCTGCTGGCCCCGGGCGATCCGGGCGGCTTATGGTCGCGCCCCGACCTTCCGGAGGATTTCGTGACCACGACCGTCACCACCGTGCCGCCGCCGGACCTCGCCGCGCTGCCGTCGATCGTCGCCGAACTGGCCGCGCTGGCGGGCGAGCACGACCGGGAGGCGAGCTTCCCCCACGAGGGCGTCGAACGGGTGCACGCGGCCGGGTTGCTGACAACGACCGTGCACCCGCGCTACGGCGGCCCGGGCGCCGGCGTGCTCGACACCGCCCGGTTGCTTTCCGAACTGGGTCGCGGAGATCCGTCGGTGGCGCTGGTGACGGCGATGACGCTGTTCGTCCACGCCGCGCAGGGTGTCGAGCCGACCTGGCCCGAGGAGATCTACCGGGAGGTGCTCGCGGAGTCCGCCGAGCGGCCGGTGCTGATCAACGCGTTGCGCGTCGAACCGGAGCTCGGCTCGCCGACCCGTGGCGGCCTCCCGGCGACGCTCGCCCGCCGGACCGCCGACGGCTGGCGCCTGTCCGGCCGCAAGATCTACTCGACCGGCTCGGTCGGCCTGCGCTGGATGGTCGTCTGGGCCCGGACCGACGAACCGGAGCCACGCGTCGGCGGGTTCCTGGTCCGCGCCGACGCGCCGGGGATCACGATCGAGCCGACCTGGGACCACCTCGGCCTCCGGGCGAGCGCCAGCCACGACGTCGTGTTCACCGACGTCTCGGTCCCCGCGGAAGCCATCGCCGGACTGTCCACTCCGGACGCCCAGCGGCCGCCGGCCCTCACGTTCCCGCTGGCGCTGCCCGCGATCTACCTCGGTGTGGCGCGCAACGCGCTCGACTGGCTCACCGGGTTCCTCCGGAACCGCGTACCGAGCGGGCTCGGCAAGCCGCTGGCCACGCTGCCGAGGTTCCAGACCGGGGTGGGCGAGATCGCCGCCCGGATCACCGGTGCGGAGGAGGTGTTGTTCGGGCTCGCCCGCCGGGCCGACGAGGGCGACCCGGACGCGGCGGCGCACGCGGGTGTGGCGAAGGTGATCGCCACGCGGCTGCTCATCGAGGCGGTCGAACAGGCCGTCGCACTGGCCGGCAATCCCGGGCTGACGCGGGCCAACCCGCTACAGCGGCACTACCGCGATGTGCTGTGCAGCCGGGTGCACACCCCGCAGGACGATGCCGTACTGGCCGGGCTGGGCCGGTCCGTCCTCGCCTGAATTCCGGCCCTGGGAGCGCGCGTCGGCGCCTGGCTCGCGCGGATCGTCGGCGAGACGGTCAACGCCGACGCCGGCGTCGGCTCAGCACCGGCGCTATCGCCCGAACGTGGGTGCTGTCGCCGGTCTGTGCCGCAGTCGGGGATGTTGCCGAACTTGCTGACGTCGACGTGGATCAGCGAGCCGGGATGGTCGTGTTCGTAGCGGCGCAGCGGTTCGCCGATGACCCGGTCGATGCGGGACAGACGGTTGATCCGGCAGCGCACCAGCACCGCGTGCACTGTCGAAGCCGGGACGTTGAGCCGGCCGGCGATCCGGACCGGGCCGAGTCGGTGGCGCCATCGCAGCCGCACGATCGCCCGCATGAGGTGTTCGGGGTGCGGGTCGGGCTGTGGTGGGGGCGGCTGCTGCGGTGCAGGTCCAGCCGTGTTCGACGACCAGGCGGGCGAGTCGCAGCCGGAGCACGACAGGCCACCAGTGGTCACCTCATCTCGGGACAACGTCCCCGGACATCACAGCTAGGGGAAGAAATCGCCGGCAGCGAACGCCCGATCGTCACCGTCTCGGGCACGCCGTGGGTCCCCGGCCGGGCCGCCACCGAGGACGATCCGCTGCCGACCGACGGGCCGGTGGGCGGCTGCGGACGCTCGGTCAACGCGCTGCCGGCGATGGCTTCACGCGGCATGCGTGCCACCGCGGTCCGCATGCCGCGCACGGTCCACAACGAGGGCAAGGGTGGGTTCGCGGGGCAGCTGACCGATCAGGCACGCCGCACCGGCGTGGCAGGCTACCCCGGCGACGGCGCCCAACGCCGGCCTGCCGTGCACGCGCTCGACGCGGCGGTCCTGTTCCGGCCGGCGCTCGAGTCGGCACCGGCCGGAACTGCCTGGCATGCCGTGGCCGACGAGGGCGACGCAGTCCGCGGCATCGCGGCCGTCGTCGGTTCCCTGCTGGATCTGACCGACATTCCTGCGCTGCGCAACAACTTGGCCGCCGTCGCCGCGGAACTTCCGGCGCCCGAACCGGATCCGCGTGTCGCCGTGACGACGCGCCGTGGTCGGCTTGCCGGCGCGCTGTCCGCAGGAGATTGACTCGGTCGTAGATCGTGTCTTCGCCGAGTGCGGGAAGCGCTCGGATGAGCGGGGATCAGAGGTCGTAGAGCCGTGTCCAGTTCTCGCGTGAGGTCAGCTTCGGCATGGCGCGCTTGTACTGCTCCTGCACCGCGGCGCCCTCCTTTCGCAGGCGCTGGATCACCTGAATGCCGCGTTTGGCCAGGTCCAGGGTCTTGGCCCGGTCGTAGGACCGGACGCGGACGCCGTCCTGGTTGGCGTCCGTCACCACCACGGTGTTGAACAGCGACGTGTGCCACCAATGGGCTTCGTCCGCCGGGACGGCGCCGAGACCGAACCGGTGGCGGCCTCTGGTCTGGTCGAGCAACCGCTTGATCAGCACCACGACGGTCCGGCTCGGCGGTGGCGCGCTGTTGATGATGCCGATGTCGTTGGACGCGATGCCCGGCACGTCGGTCGCCTTGTAGCGCTTGGTCTCCGGGTAGGCATCGCGGATCCGGCGGATCTCCTGCATCGCCTCGACACCGCCGTCACGCAGGATCTCCGGGCCCTCGAGGAAGTCCTCGACGGCCTTGATCAGCGTCGCCGACAGGCCGTACTGCATGCCCAGCAGGTAGCGCACCAGCTGCGCGAGCAGCACCCGCGAGAGCAGGTTCAGGTTGAACGGCGAGTGCAGCGCGGCGGTGATGATCGAGTTGCGCAGGTTGAAGTACCGGTGCCACTCGTCCCAGTCCTTCATGTGGAAGTCCGCGTGCCACAC
>NZ_JAAGNB010000779.1:0-14433 GCF_010550475.1 Amycolatopsis sp. SID8362 | reverse complement strand
GACGCCGCCGCCGGGTGCTCCGCCGCGGCGACGTGCCCCGGCCCGGCCTGGACGCCCGTGGTCAGAGCGCGTTCCAGCCCGGCCGTCGCGGCACCGCTGAGCGAGACGACCGAGCCGAGCAGCTGCCGCGTGTACGCCTCGGCCGGCGCGGCGAAGATCGTCCGGACGTCGCCCTGCTCGACGACGCGGCCGTCGTGCATCACCACGACCCGGTCGGCCAGGTCGGCGACCACGCCCATGTCGTGCGTGATCAGCAAGATCGCCGTGCCCAGCCGGGACCGCAGGTCGCGCAGCAGCTCGAGGATCTCCGCCTGCACCGTGACGTCCAGCGCGGTGGTCGGCTCGTCGGCGATGAGCAGCTTCGGCTCGTTCGCCACCGCCATCGCGATGACGACGCGCTGCAGCTGCCCGCCGGACAGCTCGTGCGGGTAGGACCGGAACCGCTCGCGCGGCTCCGGCAACCCGACCAGGCCGAACAGCTCGATCGCCCGTTCCCGCGCGGCGGCGGCGGTCAGCTCCCGGTGCGCCCGGATCGCCTCGACGAGCTGGTCGCCGATGGTGAACACCGGGTTCAGCGCGCTCATCGGCTCCTGGAACACCATGCCGACCTCGCCGCCGCGGACCGCCCGCAGCTCGGCGGGCGTCAGCGCGTAGAGGTCCCGCCCGGCCAGCTCCGCGCGGCCCGTGACGCGGGCCGTGGGCGGGAGCAGGCCGAGCAGGGACATCGCGGTGACCGTCTTGCCGGAGCCGGACTCCCCGACCACCGCGACGACTTCGCCGGCGCCGACCTCGTAGCCGACCCCGCGGACGGCTTCGACGTCGCCGAACGAGACCGCCACGTCGTGCAGCCGCAGGAGCCCGGCTCCGCTCACTGGAGGAGCCCGAACTTGCGGTAGTCGACGTACGCCGGGAACCGGCCGATCTCGACGCCGCCGACCTGCGACCCGCGCAGGAACGAGTTGCGCGTGTAGATCAGCGGCACGACCGGCGAGTCGGCGAGGATCTTCTTGTCCAGCGCCGCCCACTTCTTGCCGGCTTCGGCCGGGTCCACAGTGGCCTGTGCCTCACCGATCAGCTTGTCGACCTCCGGGTTGTGGTATCGCGACTCGTTGTACCCGCCGTTGCCGATTTCGGTGGACTGGAACAGCGGCTGGATGTTCGCGTTGGCCGACGGGATGTCCGGCTGCCACGAGGTCAGCGTCAGGTCGAAGTCCGACAGGCCCTTGGTGTCCACTTCGGACGTGTAGGTGTCGTCGTCGAGCGGCTTGATCGAGACCTTGATCCCCGCGCGCGCCAGGGAAGCCTGGATCGCCGCGGCCTTCTCCGGGTAGCCCCGTTCGCTGTGCGTGGCCATGACCAGGCCGTCGAGCCCGTTCGGGAAGCCGGCCTCGGCGAGCAGCTGCTTGGCCTTCGCCACGTCACCGGACGGCGGCGCCGGGTACAGGTCGTACTGCTCGCGGCCCTGCAGGCCCGGGGTGATGAGCGTGGTGGCGACGTCCCCGGCGAGCTGGGCGCTGCCGGCGCTGGCGACCTGGTAGGCGGCCTTGTCGACGGCGTACTGGAACGCCTGGCGCACCTTCGGGTTGGTGAGGTTGCCGCGCTGGGTGTTCAGCGAAAGGTAGGCCAGCGCGCCGGATTCCGACGTCACGAGCCGCGACTTCGCCGACGCGTTGCCCTGGATCTGGGCCAGCTGGGCCGGCGAGGCGAACGACATGCCGAAGGCGGCGCGGTCCTTGCCCGTGTCGTCGACCAGGCGCTTGGAGATGACGCCGGTGTCCTGGCCGAGCTCGAACTCGATGGTGTCCGGTTCGGCCAGCCGCGTCTTGTCCTCGTCGCGGCTCCAGTTCGGGTTGCGGGTGAGCTTCGCCGACTTGCCGCGCTCGTAGCTCGCCAGCTGGTACGGACCCGACGCGACCGGGTGGTCGTTGTAGTTCGCCTCGGCGCCCTTGCCCTTCGGCACCGGCGAGAACGCCGGCGTGCTGGCGACCCAGTTGAAGTCACCGTAGGCGCGGGCCAGGTGGAAGACGATCGTCTTCGCGTCCGGCGTCTGGATGGCGTCGAGCTCCTTGCCGCCGTCGAACGGGCCCTGGTACGCCAGGCCCGGCGAGAGCAGGTCCTTGTGGTAGGCCAGCCCGCCGGAGAACGCGGGTGCGAACGAGCGCTCGAGACCCCACTTGACGTCCTCGCTCTTGATCGGCGTGCCGTCGGCGTACTTCAGGCCGTCCTTGAGCGTGAACGTCCACGTCTTGCCGCCGTCGCTCGGCCGCCCGGTGTCGGTCGCCAGGTCCGGCACGATCGTGGTGTCCTTGCCCGGCGCGACGTCCCACGACGTCAGCCGCCGGTGGATCAGCCCGAGCGTGGTGACGACGAGGTTCGAGCTCTTCGCCGGGTCCCAGGTGATCGACGACGCGTCGTTGAGCAGGACGAGGTTGCCGCCCGGCTTGACGGTGCCGCCCTGCCCGGCCGGTGTGTCGTTGGCCCCGCACGCCGTCAGCAGCGTGACGGCGGCCAGCACGCCCGCGGCGAACCGCAGCTGTTTCATCATTTCCCCTTCACACGAGGCGCGCACGCGGATCGAGCGCGCCGTAGCAGAGATCGACCAGGAAGTTCAGGACCGTCACCAGCAGGGCGGAGAACAGCGTCACGCCGAGCAGCACGGGCAGGTTGAGCGAGCCGATCGCGTCGACGAGCAGCCGCCCGACACCGGCCATGCCGAAGATCCGCTCGGTGATCACGGTCCCGGCGAGCAGCCCGCCGAGGTCGACGCCGAACACCGTGATCACCGGCAGCAGGACGTTGCGCAGCGCGTGCCGCCCGACGACCTTCCGCTCGGTGAGGCCCTTCGCCCGCGCGGTGCGGATGTAGTCCTCGCCGAGGGTTTCCAGCATCTGCCCGCGGGTGAGGCGCGCGTAGATCGCCGCGTGCAGGAACGCCAGCACGAACCACGGCAGCACCAGGTGCCACGCCCACTGCGCGGGGTCCTCGGTCAGCGGCACGTAGCCGTTCTTCGGGACGACGTCGAGCGCGAAGGCGAAGATGGTGATGCCGATCATCCCGGCCAGGTAGGCGGGCATGGACACACCGGTTATCGCGGCGGCCATGGTGATCCGGTCGATGGCGGTCCCGCGGCGCAGCGCCGAAAGCACGCCGAGGCCGACCCCGAGCACGATCCAGATCGCCGCGGCGCCCAGCGCGATCGAGAAGCTGACTTCGACCCGGCCGCCGATTTCGGCGAGCACGTCGACGTTGTTCTGGAAGTCCCAGCCGAAACACGGCGCCGTGCAGTGGATCGCGGCTTCGCCGGTGCCGAACGTCCGGCCGACGGCGATGCCGCCGAGGAAGTCCAGTAACTGCCGGTACCACGGGACGTCGTAGCCCATGAACTCCCGCGCGAGCCGCAGGCCGTCGGGCGTGCACGGGCGGCCGCAGGCCATCCGGGCCGGGTCCGCGGGCAGGACGTAGAACACCACGTACGTCACGAAGGCGACGACCAGGAGCACGAGCAGCATCCCGGCGAACCGGGTGGCCACGAAGCGGGCGGTGCGCATCAGGCCGCACCCCCGGACCGCGGGTCGAGCGCGTCGCGGACCGCGTCGCCGACGACGTTGAACGCGAGGGTGATCAGGAACAGCAGGAGCCCGGGGAACACGAGGTAGAGCGGATCGGTCTCGAAGAAGTCGACCGCGGTGCTGATCGTGCGGCCCCAGCTCGGGGTCGGGGGCAGGACGCCGACGCCGAGGAACGACAGCGCGGCTTCGCTCCCGATCATCGACGGGATGGCGAGGCTGGCCACGACGATGACCGGCGCCCACAGGTTGGGCAGCAGCTCCTTGGTGAACACGTGCCACGGGCCGCCGCCGATCACCCGCGCCGCGGCGACGAAGTCGCGCTTGGCCAGCGTCAGCGTCTGGGCCCGGACGATCCGGGCCACCCGCGGCCAGCCGAACAGCCCGAGCACGGCGATCAGCGTGACCTGGCGCGGGAAGTCGACCGGCAGCACCGCGCCGAGCGCGATCATGAAGATCAGGTACGGGAAGCCGAGGATGACGTCGGCGGTCCAGGTGACCAGCCGGTCCCACCAGCCGCCGAGGTAGCCCGCGCTGACGCCGATGACGACGCCGAGCGCGGTGCCCAGCGCGGTGGCGCCGAGCCCGACCAGCAGCGACGTCCGCGCGCCGTGGGCGACGAGCGCGAAGAGGTCGACGCCGGTGAGGGGCTCGACGCCGAACCAGTGCGCCCCGCTCACCCCGCCGAGCGCGCCCGCGGGCAGCCCGGTCGGGCCGAGCGTGGTGATGTCCGGCGTGAGGCTCTGCCCTTCGGCCAGCACGAAGAGGTCGGCGCCGGCGGCGAGCAGCACGATCAGGACGACGAGCAGCGCGCAGAGCGACGTCCACCGCCCGGACCGGACGGCACGCCACACCGCGGCGGGGAGGGACCGCGCCGCGAGCGGCGGGAGGGAGGGGGCGGACACAGCACCTTCAAGGTTCAGCCGATCGAGTGACGATCGGGGACTTTAAGGAGCCGTGTCGGTGATCGTTCAACCGTCTCACCAGGTGGACGGCAAGTCACGCGCACCAGCGCTTACGTGTACCAGGTCGGCTCCGGCAGCTCGCCGCGCAGCGCGTAGACGCCGACCTCCCGGCGCTTGTAGGCCACCGGGTCGTGCAGCGAGTGGGTGCGCAGGTTCCGCCAGAACCGGTCCAGCCCGTGCTTCGACGCGCTCGCCCTGGCCCCGGTCAGCTCGAAGATCTTCGTCCCGATCTCCAGCCCGGTCTCGATCACGCGCTGCTTCGCGGCCGCGATCAGCACCGCCAGCTCGCCGCGCGCCTCGGGCGTCAGTTCTTCGCGCGGGGCGTGCAGCACCGCCGAGATGGCCGCGCCCGCCTTGTCCGTCAGCGCCTCCGCCGCCCACAGCTTCGCCTGCAGGTCGCCGTAGCCGTCGAGGATGTACCACTCGTCCGCGGCGGCGTCCTTGTCGTCGCCGCCGTAGGGCCACGGGCGGGTGCGCTCGCGGGTGTAGGCCAGGCCCGCGTCGAGGGCGCCCTGGGCGATGCCGAGGTAGAAGTTGGTGAACACCAGCTGGATCGCCGGCACGTTCAGCGTGTTGTAGGTGAGCGGCCGGAATTCCCGCTCGACGTACCCGGCGGCGCTCGCCCACGGAACGCGCACGCCGGTGATCGTCACGCTGCCGGACTCGGTGAGGCGCTGGCCGATGTTGTCCCAGTCGTCGTGGAAGACGATGCCCTCCTGGGCGGACGGGACGATGGCGAAGACGTGGTCTTCGGTGCCGTCGAGGACGCCTTCGAGCACCGTGAGGTCGGAAACCCTGCTGCCGGTGGAAAACGACTTGTGTCCGTTGTAGACGAGCTCGTCGCCGTCTTCGGTGATGGTGAGGTCGGAGTCACGGGGGTTGACCGCGCCGCCGAAGAAGAAGTTGTTGCGCGTGTACAGCTCTTCGACGGCGGCGATCTGCTCGTCGGTGCCGACCAGCCGCGCCGCCCAGGCCCACAGGTAGTGGTAGCCGAGCAGCTGGCCGATGGAGCCGTCCGCACGGGCGATTTCACGCGTCACCCGGTAGGCGGTGTCCCAGGTCTGCCCGCCGCCCCCGTGCTCGGGAGGTCCCAGCAGGGCGACCAGGCCGGCGTCCTTGAGCAGCCGCACTTCTTCGTACGGCGTCGCGTTGCGCCGATCCCGCTCGACGGCATCGACGGCGAGTTTCGCGGCGACGTCCTTCGCGATCGCGATCCAGTCGGCGGCGGTCTTTTCGTTGGTCGTCAACGGCTTTCCCTTCGGTGCGCGGATATGATCCGAGTACACCGGCGTGCCGCGGGGGTGTCAACGGGAGTCCGCGCGCTGGGACCGGAGCGTCCCAAAGTCCGGTTTGGATGGTCAGGTGGCAGCGGAATTCCGGCTCGGACAGGGGCACCCCGAGCCGGCGCGGGAGGCGTGGTGGGCACACATCGCCCGGAGGGCCACCGAGCAGGCGTCCCTCGTCGGACTGTCCCATGGCCGTGAGCACGTCTACCTCACGTCGGAAGCCGTTCGCCGACGCTCGTGTCCACAGTGAACTGTTTGGCGGGTGTCGGCGATCAACCCGAGCTGGTCGGTACTGTCCGGAAGCGGTGGTCGTACCGGACCGGGGTGTGCCACACGTGCGTGACGCCGGTGCTCGCCGGGAGTGTGTCGTACGACCCTGAGCCGCTCGAGCCACCTGCGGCCGGTGCCCTCGTTTGCTGTGCCCGGCCGGGGAAGATGTCGTGCTGGACCTTTGCGCGTGGGCTCGGGTCGGAATCGGGGTGCCGGGACCGGCTCACATTGTCGCTGACTGGGCGTGGGTGTGGGCCCGTAGCCGGTGGCTGCGGGCCTGTCCCGTGTTCAGGCTGCGAATGGCAGGGGCTGGTGGATGTTGTTGCGCCTGGGTTTTCGGCGTTTGTCCAGGAACCGTGGCGGCAGGAACTCCGGGTGGCCGTCGGGGGCGATGCGGACCTGCCAGCCCGAGCGGTGTAACAACCGGTGGTGGTGGCCGCACAACAGCACCAGGTTAGCCAAGTCGGTGAGGCCGCCCTCGGCCCAGTGCCGGATGTGGTGGCCCTGGCAGTGGCGGGGCGGGCGGTGGCAGCCGGGGAACGCGCACCCCCGGTCACGCAGGAACAACGCCCGGCGCAGGCCGGGGCTGATCAGGCGGCGGGCGCGGCCCAAGTCCAGAGGCTCACTGTGGGAGCCGAGGACGGCGGGGATCAGCTTGCAGTCGCAGGCATGCAGGCGAGCGTCGGCGGCCGAGATCAGGCCGGTGTCGCCGAGCGTGGCCGTGCCCAGGCCGGACTGGAGGTCGGTGAGGGACACCGCGACCATGACGTGGACACGTTCACCCGCTTGGGCGGGAAGGTCGGGGGAGTTCAACGCGAGGTCGACCGCGTCGGAGAAGGCGTCGCCGTAGCGTTCGTGTGGGGAGCGGAGGTCGTCGGTGCCGCGGCGTTCCGCGAGGGCGTCCAGCAGGGCGCTGGCGCGGGTGCCGGTCTCGTCGTCGAAGCGGCCGGTGAGTTCCCAGGTTCCGGTGCGTCTTCGACGCAACGACAGTTCCCGGGCGGGGGTGGCCGGTTCGGTGTCCTCGGGCGCGGGACCATCGGGGTCCAGGTGGGCCAGGATCCGGGCGCCCAGGGCAGCGACCTGTTTGTGGCCGCCCTCGGCGGCGAAGGCGAGCAGATCGCGTTCGGCATCGTCGCGGTGGGTGGCGGGGATCCGGGAGACGGCGTCGATGATGGTGTCGATCATCGGGGTGCTCAACCGGCCGGTGAGCGCGGCGGTACCGGTGGCCGGGGCAACAGCGGGGGTGGCGTCGAGAGTGTGGGCGGGGTGCAGGGCCTGGGCGCGGGTGACGGTGCGGGTGGCGGCGGCGTGCGGAATGTCGGCGAGGTGTTCGTAGAGGCGCGCGGTGGTGCGGTATCCGAAGAGTTCCTGAACCCCGCGGGATTCGATTTCCACCAGCAGCGCACCGATTTCCGCCTCAGCGGACCGCACGACGGTGAGCAGCGAGACGATGCGGTCGGCCAAGGCCTCCGCGTCTGCTTGCCACACCGTTTCTCTGTCCACACACCAAGATTACCGCGTGTACGAACACCTGTTCATCACTCGATCAGGTGCAACCCGCGCTCGGCCGACGAAAGGGGCGTTCGTCGCCGGCGGTGACGTCAGCCGCGGTCCTGGTGCTCGCCGCCGGTGCTGAAGTGGCGGTTCAGGTACTCCTCCGGCGCCAACGCGCTGTCGCGCAGCAGCGAGAACACCTCGCTGCCCGGCGACAGCTGCTTCTCGCCGGTCGCGTACCCCTGTGCCAGCCCGAGGTACTCGATGCCGGCCCGGTCCGCGTACTCGTGGGCGTCCGCCTCGGCGAGGGACAGGGCCTCGTCGAGGTCGGGCGCGCGCCACAGGGTGATGCGCTCTTCGTACGGTTCTTCGCCCGCCTGCGTCCACCGGAAGACGCAGCGCACCGCGAACCATTCGTCGGTTTCGTCCGTCACCGCTCCCCCGTCCCCGTTGGCCCGGCGGAGATTTTAGTGCGTTTCGGTGGTGTACCCCCCGTCGAGGGTGAAGGTCGCGCCCGTGATGTTGCCTGCCACGCGGTCGGCGGCGAGGAAAGCCGCCAGGTTCGCGACCTCCGCGGGCTGGGTGAAACGGCCGGTCACGGCGTGCGAGGCCGCCTCGTCGGCCACCGCGCCGGCGGTTGCGCCGGAGCCGGCCGCGACGGTCTCGGCCACGCCGCCCGTGCCGAGCCACAGGTCCGTCGCGACCGGGCCCGGGTTGATCGCGTTCGCGCGGACGCCGTGCGGGCCGAACTCCTTCGACACCGACTTCGTGAAGTTGACCAGCGCCGCCTTCGCCGCGCTGTAGTCGATGACGCCGGGGTCGGGCAGGTGCGCGTTGATCGAGGCGATCGTGACGACGCTGCCCCGGCCCGCGGTCACCATCGTCGGCAGCACCGCCCGCGTGGCGCGGACCGCGCTCAGCAGGTTGAGGGTGATCGAACGCGTCCACTCCTCGTCGGTGACCAGCAGGAAGCCGTTCGGCCGCGGGGTGACGGCGCCGACGTTGTTGACCAGGATGTCGACGCGCCCGAGCTCGTTCAGCGCCAGCTCCACGAGCCGGCCGGGGCCGTCGGGGGTGCCGAGGTCCACGGCCAGCGTGTGGACCTTCCCGGCCCGCGTGAGCTCCTCCAGCTCGGGGCCGGGCTTGCGGGCGCCGGCGACGACGTGGACGCCCTCGGCGACGAGGGTTTCGGTGACGGCGAGGCCGATGCCCCGGCTGGCGCCGGTGACGACGGCGACCCGGCCCGCGAGATCCAGTTCCACGGGCTCAGACCCCGTGCTCGCGCAGCCAGGCGAGGACGGCGTCGGCGACGTCCCGCCAGCCCTTGTCGATGGTGAGCGAGTGGCCCCGGCCCTCGAACTGCTTCAGTTCGGTGACGGCGGTGGAGTCACGGTACTGCTTGAGCGTCGAGCGGGTGACCACGTCCGGGACGGTGTGGTCCGCGGTGCCCGAGACCAGCAGGAGCGGGCCGCGGTCGTCGCGCCGGGTGTCGACCTTCGCCTCGGAGTGCAGCACGAAGTTCGCGGCCGCGGCCTGGAACAGCGGCCGGGCCGGCGACGGGATCGTCCAGCGCCGGTGGAGCTCGGCCGACTCCTCGTCGGTGAGCGCGTTGCCGAAGCCGAACCGGAACTCCTTCTCCGTCAGCGACACCGCCCGGTGCAGGTTGGCCGGGTTGCCCAGCGCCGGCAGGCCCGCGCGCAGCTGCGCCAGCGGGAGCGGCAGCACCCCCTTGATCTGCGCCGGGTCGATGGCGACGCCGGCCGCGCCGATGCCCTGGCCGAGCAGCTTCTCGGTGATCAGGCCGCCGAACGAGTGGCCGACGATGACCGGCGGCCGGTCGAGGGCCTCGATGATCGAGGCGAAGTGGTTCGTGGCGTCGTCGATGCCGACGTCCGCGACGGCGTCCGGGTTCGCCCGCGCCGCTTCGACGGTGTCCGGCTCGTGCGGCCAGCCGGGCGCGACGGGCGCGTACCCGGCGGCCCGGAAGTGGTCGATCCAGGGGGTCCACGACGTGGCGTGGAGCCACAGACCGTGGATGAACACGACAGGGGTGCCCGCGGCCGCCATCGGATCCTCCGGGTTTTCGGGACGGCGTCTCGGGCCTGAGCCAACCCGATCCGGGGCGGGCCGTCCAAGACCTGGTGCGTGCGCATCGATAGCCGGAGTGGCATCGTTGGCGCTCCACTCCTTCGCGCGGAAGGCCCGGATGGACCTCGACCTCAGGCTGGTGCGGTACTTCGTGACGGTCGCCGACGAGCTGCACTTCGGCCGGGCCGCCGCCCGGCTGTACATCAGCCAGCCGGCGCTGTCCAAGCAGATCCGCCGGCTCGAGGCCGAGGTCGGGGCGCCGCTGCTGGTACGCGACAGCCGCCACGTCACGCTGACGCCGCGCGGCGAGCGGTTCCTGCACCTCGCGCGGCAGCTGCTGGCCACCGCCGGGCAAATGCTGCGCGAACCCGCGCCGAACCGCCTGCGGGTCGCGCACATCTTCGAGCTCGACACCAGCCGGGTGGTCACCGACGCCTACCTCGCGGCCCACCCGGGCGTCGAGGTGGTGCAGAGCCAGATGGACAGCGCCCGCCAGCTCGCGGCGCTGCTCGACGACCACCTCGACGTCGCGATCCTCCGCGTCACGACCGCGTTGCAGGCCGAGTACCCGGCGGGCTGGCGGCACACGCCGCTGCGGCTCGAGCCGTTCCGGCTGGTCGGCAGGCCCGGCGACCCGACCCGGACGTCGGTGTCGATGCACGAGCGTCCCCTCGAGGTCTTCGCGGACGGGCCCGGTACGGCGTTGTACAACGTGCACGGCCACTACCTGAGCTCGTTCGCCCAGCACACCGGGCTGACCCTGCGCTGGCTGGGCAAACCCGGCACGTTCGACCACTGCCGCGCCGCCCTCGGCCGGGCGCCCGGCAGCGCGTTCCTGCTCGAATTCGACAGCTACGCCCGCCGCTACCCCGAGCACGGGTTCCCGGTGCACCGGCCGAAGGAGCTGCAGCCGGTGTACCCGTGGTCGCTGGCGTGGCGCGACGGCGACGAGCCGGAGCCCGTCCGGGAGTTCCTGCGCGTCGCCCGCGAAACCGCCGAGCGGCACCGCTGGCTGCTGCCCGAACGGGCCGGTGGCGCGCCGCTGTGGACCCCGCCGGAAGACCTCTCCGCCGCCCCTTAGCTCACCAGAAGAAGATCCAGCGGCCGTCGAGGCGGACGCCGTGGCCCTGGTAGGTCACGCGGCGCTGCCCCGGCGTCCGGCAGCGGGAGCCGGAGATCCGGTGCCACAGCTCTGATTCGGTGAACACCATCGTGCCGGTGCGGTACGGCACGGTGACCGGCTCGCCCCCGCCGCGGTGGCCGGGCGGGGCGCCGGGTGCGTCGGCTTCCAGGTCCAGGCCGCTGCCGCCGTCCGGCAGTTCGAACGGCACGGTGAACGTGACCACCGCCGAGATGTCGGCGGCGCGCCGGATCAGTGACGGCGCCTGCGTTTCGAGGGCGTCGACGTGCCAGCCGCCGCCCGCGTACTCGCCGGGGTCGTCGAAGCCGAACACGTGGAAGCCGGGGACGGCGAGCTCGTCCGCGTACACGACGGGAAGGCCGTACCGCTGCTCGAAAAAGGTCGCGACGCGCTCGTGCACGAGACGGAAGTGCCGGTAGAGCAGCCGGTTGTCGCGCCGCGCGCACTCGGCGTAATGGCCGAGCCTGCCGCGGCTGCGGTAGAGCGGCTCGCCGATGGTGGCCATGCCGCCGACGCCCGGCGTGCGCCGGGCCTCGTGCCACAGCCGCGCCGGCACCGAGCCGACGGCGGCGCGGACCCGGTCGACTTCCGCGGGGCCGAACAGGTCGGCGGTGAAGACCCGGGTGCCGCCGAAGCGGATCTCTTCGACCGGCCGGGTGTCCATTGTGGTCATGAAACGTGCTCCTTGTACAACGCCGCCGCGGCGAGCAGCCCGGCGACGGCCGCCGCGATGGGCTGGCCGGTTTTCGATTCGTAGTAGGTGAACCCCGGCGAGGGGTTGACTTCGAAGCAGTACCATTCGCCGTCCGGGGTGCGCCGCAGGTCGATGCCGGCCACCGGGAGCCCGAGCCGCTTGGCGAGGTCGAAGCAGCGGGCGGTGACGTCCGGGGGCAGGTCGATCGCGGTCAGGACCGGATCGCGGTGGCCGAGCGCCCGGGCGTAGCGGTAGTCGTCGGCGTCGCTGTCCACCTCGGCGGCGAACACCTCGGCCCCGACGACGTGCACCCGCACGTCGGTGCCGGGAATGCGGCGCTGGAACTGCGTCGGGCAGGCGGCGACGTCCGCGAGCCGGTCACCGGGCCGGACGCGCCGCACCCGGCTGCGCACCCCGCTGGCCGACTTGACGATGACGTCGCCGTGCTCGCGCAGGAAGTCCGCGACCCGGTCCGGGTCGTTGGTGACGAGCGTCGGCGGCACGGCGAACCCGGCCCCGGCGATGCCCCGCAGCTGGAAGGGCTTGGACGCGTTCCCGGCGGCGGCTTCCGGCCGGTTGAGGACGTAGGCGGCGGTGCGGTCGGACCAGGCGTTGAGCACCTGGTCGACCTCGGCGGCGTGCCGCCATTCCGGTGCGGTGGGCGGGCGCGTGCGGAGCCCGGGCAGCTGGGTGCTGTCGTGCGGGCGCACGTAGGCGGCCCGGACGTCGCCGAGGTCGAAGGTCTCGCCGTCGACGGACACCGTGGTCCGGCTGGTGCGGCCGGCGTCGACCCGGACGGTGGTGTCGAGGACGCGCCGCTGGTCGAGGAAGAGGACGGGGGCGTCGAGCCGCCGGAGCTGGGTCAGGACGGCGGACACGGGCTGGTCGCGGATCAGGCCCCAGAGGAGGATGGTCATCCGGCCACCGCCTCGAGCCCGGAGGAATCCACGAGCGCGGGGCCAGCTGGTGCCTCGGGCACCCAGCCGCGTGGCTCCGCCACCGTTGCGATCCCGCCGCTCGCCGCCCTCCCCAGTGCCACCGCGAGGGCGTCCGCCACCGCTGGGTCGGCCAGATCCGGCCACGCCGAAATCTCCCCCACCTCCGCCCGCGCGCCCAGGCCGGACACCGTCGCCGTCAGCAGCGGGGTTCCCGCCAACTCCGCCAGCGCCCGCAACTGCTGCCCCACCAGCGGATGCACCTCCCCCACGCACACGTCCCCGATCACCGACACCCGATGGCCGCCCTCCCGCGCCTCGACGGGGACCGGCGGAAGCCCGACCACCCGGTGGACCGGCGCCACCCGCAGGCCCACCGCGGCCGCCGCGTCGGCCCACTCCTCCGGGTACCACGCCGGACCGTTAAGGCACCTCGGGTTGGGCGGGTTCAGCACCGGTGCCGGGCACGCGTCCAGCCACGCCAGCAGGAACGCCGTCAGCTCCGCCGCCGCGTACGCGCGGTCCTCGCGGCGGACCCGGGACACGTCCGCGGCGGTGATCACCCCCAGGCGGTTCACGACGCCGGTGATCACCGCCCCGGTCGCGAGCGAAGCACACACCCCGCCTGAGCTGTCCACGGAAAGGCTCAGCCGCGCTTCGTGCAGTACGTCGACCGTCAGCAGCATCGCCTCGCTGCCCCAGCGGTCCGCCAGGGCACGAGCCGCCGCATCGTGGGCGTGGGCCAGGATCAGCAGCATCAGCTGTCCTCTTCGGACAGTGCGTCGCGGCCGACGTCGGGGCGGTCCGCCAGGGAGATGAACGTCCGCTCGTCCCCCTCCGAAACCGGCTCGGCGGCCGACGGCGGGAAGGTGCCGGCGAGGTCGACGAACTCCTTCTGCCCGTCCTTGCCCCGGTCCTTCTCCTTGCCTTCCTTGCTGTCCTTCTCCTTGCTCTCCTTGTTGTCCTTGCCTTCCTTCTCCTTCGACTCCTTGCTCTCCTTGCTGTCCTTCTCCTTCTCCTTCGACTCCTTGGTCTCCGTCTTGTCCTTGATCGGGTCGATCCGGCGGTCGATCGCGGTGATCTTCACCTGCAGCTCCTGGACCACCCCGAACAGCTCCAGCCGCAGCTCCTTGATGCAGTTGCTGACCGTCCGCAGCGCCTCCGCGACACCCCCGAGGTCGGTCTCGATCGCGTGGAACCGGTGGTTGAACCCGATCTCCGTCGGGGTCTCGCCCGCCTGCACCACCGTCACGCCGTCGATGAAGTCCGGGTGCGTGAACGTCGGTTCGAAGTGCAGCTCGCACTGGGGTGCCGACTGCGGAACGGGGGTCTGGAACACGAACGGCGGGCTCACCGTCGCCGCCAGGCCGGGGCCCGACGAGCGGGCGATCGCGCGGCCCAGCACCGCGACGACGTCGTCCTCCGCGACGCCCGCGCCGCGCAGGGCTTCGACGATCGTGTGCGCCGGGACGCCGTAGACGAGCTGTTCGTCGCTCATGAGATCTCTCCTTGTCCTGCCCGCGCGGACGGCGCCAGGCGGTAGTGCCGGTAGGCCCGTGCGGCGGCGATGTTCAGGCCCGTGGCCCGGCCGGAGCCGTCCACGTCCACGTGCCGCCGCCGGATGGCGAAGGTGTCGGCCCGCACCCCGACGGGCGTCGCCAGCTCGACGATGTTGAGCAGGTGCTCGTACTGGCGCAGGGTCAGCAGCGCGCCGTCGGGCAGCGACGGCCGCCACGTGTACGGGTCGTTCGCGCCCGAGCGCTGTCCCACCACACACGACACGAGGCTGATCCCTTCGTTGAAGAGCGGGATCGTCACGACCGGGCCGCGCCGCGCCGACAACGTGGCGTGCTGGTCGCCGAGCCCGCGCACCTGCCAGCGGTGGAGCAGCGTGTGCTCCCCCGCCAGGTTGGCGCCCGCCAGCGGCAGTCCCGTGACGCCGAACAGCAGCGCCAGCGTGCCGGCGCCGGTCGCCAGCGCGACCACGCTGCTCG
>NZ_JAAGNB010000740.1:0-6554 GCF_010550475.1 Amycolatopsis sp. SID8362 | reverse complement strand
CCGCCGGTCTCGAACGCGGGGTCCGGCTCGCGGCCCTCCGCCCGGCACACCGCGCGGTAGACCTCGCGATAGGCCGCGAGCCGCCGCAACGGCGTCGTGAAGCCGAGCGGGACCGGGTCGTCCTCGCCGATGAACGCGATCTCGCGGTGCCCGAGCTGGACCAGGTGCCGCATCGCGGTGACCGCCGCGGCGTGGTCGTCGATGCCGACCGAGTCCGCGCCGGGCTCCTCGGTGCCGACCGTGACCAGCGGGATGCCGAGCCCCAGCAGCAGCTCGCGTTCGGCCGCCGCGAGGGGCAGGGAGAGCACGAGCACCGCGTCGACCCGGCGGCGCAGCGGCAGGCCGGCGAAGAACCGCGCGCGGCCCGCGTCGTCGCCGAGGTTGTAGAGCAGCAGGCTGATCCCGGCCTCGCGCAGCACCCGCTCGACGCCGGAGATGAGCCGCGAGAAGTACCAGCGGTCGACGTAGGGGACGAGCACGCCGACCGTCCCGGTGCGGCCGGTCGCCAGGGTCGACGCCGCGGGCGAGACCGTGTAGCCCAGCTGCGCGGCGGCCGCCAGCACCCGGGTGCGCGTGCGTTCGGCGACGCCCGGGACCCCGCGCAGCGCCCGCGACACGGTGGCCGCCGAGACCCCGGCGAGCCGGGCGACGTCGTCGAGCCTGTCCGGCATCGGCACCGCCTCTCTGTTGCAAGCGCTTGCAACCAACCGCGTGACCGGGATTGACACCTGCCTTGATCAAGGCTAATCATCGATGCAAGCGCTTGCAATCGCGCGTCGCTGTCCGGCAAGGAGGCCGACATGCGCCAGCTCCTCCCCCTCGCGGGCGCGGCCGTGCTGGCCGGCACCGCGCTCGCCGCGTGCTCCTCGGCCGCGGGCCTGACGATCAACCTGTACATCTCGCCGGAGGACCACCTGCAGACGGTGGTCGACCGCTGCACCGCGGCGGCCGCGGGCAAGTACAAGATCGTCTACAACAAGCTGCCGCGCGGCGCGGACGGCCAGCGCGAGCAGATGGTCCGCCGGCTCGCCGCGGGCGACGCGTCACTGGACGTGCTCGGCCTCGACGTCACGTGGGTGCCGGAATTCGCCGAAGCGGGCTGGGCCGAGGAATGGACCGGCGCGAACGCGGAGGCGGCCACCCGGGACGTGCTGCCCGGGCCGCTGGCGACGGCCAAGTGGAACGGAAAGCTTTACGGCGCCACGAAGAACACGAACGTCCAGCTGCTCTGGTACGACGACCGGATCACGCCGTCGCCGCCGAAGACGTTCGACGAACTGATGTCGCAGGCGCAGCAGCTGAAAGCGGCCGGAAAGCCGTACCAGGTGGTGTTCACCGGCGCGCAGTACGAGGGGCTGGTCGTCTTCTACAACACGCTGGTCGCGTCGTCCGGCGGGCACATCCTGTCCGATGACGGCCGTTCGGTCGTGATGGACGACGGCGCGGTGCGGGCGCTGGAGCTCCTCAAGCGGCTCACCACGGCGGGGATCACCGACCCGTCGCTGACGAACCAGAAGGAGGACGACATCCGCCAGGCCTTCCAGCGCGGCCAGGCGGCGACCGAGCTGAACTGGCCGTTCGTCTACGCGTCCTACGCCAAGGAAAAGCCGCAGGAGCTGGCACACTTCAAGTGGGCGCGCTACCCGTCGGTGACCGCGGGCCGGCCGAGCCGGGTGACGATCGGCGGGTTCAACCTCGCGGTCAGCGCGTACTCCAAGCACAAGCCGGAGGCGTTCGAGGCGGCGCTGTGCCTGCGGAACGCGGCGAGCCAGAAGTACCAGGCGCTGGTCGACGGTGTCCCGCCCAGCATCGCGACGATCTACCGCGACACCAGTCCCCTGGACCCGGCGAAACCCGCCGACGCCAAGGAAAACCCGACGATGGCCGACCAGTACCCGATGAAGGACGACATCCAGGCGGCACTGACGGACGCCGCGGTCCGCCCGCTCACCCCCGCGTACCAGAACCTGTCGACGGTGATGTCGAAGGTCCTGTCGCCCCCGTCGGCGATCGACGTCCAGGCCACGGCTCAGGAACTGCGCGAGCGCCTGGCCGACGCCTTGGCCTCGCGGGGCATCATCCCCTGACCCGCCCGGCGGCCGTACGCTGGGAGCATGGGCGAATCGGAGGACCGCGGGATCGCGCGCGCGAACCTGGCCGACGAGCGCGACCGACAGGCGGACGAACGAGACCAGCGAGCCGACGAGCGCGAGCGGCGGGCCGACGAACGCGAACGGGTCGCCGACGAACGCGAAGCGCACGCGGACCGGCGCGAGCAGCGGATCAGGTACTACGAAGCCCGCTTCGAGGGCGGTGCGCACCAGGATTCGCAAGCGGTGCTGACCGAACTCGACGCGGAAGTCCTCGACCGCGCCGGCGACGAGGTGGCCCGGGCGAAGGCCCGCCTGATCGCGGCGTCCGACCGAAAGAGGCGCGAACAGGCGGAGATCGACCGCGAGGTGGCGGAGTCGATCAGGAGAAGCCCGGATTCACCGTGACAGGCACGCTCCGATGCCGTCGAGCAGGAAGTCGAGGCCCCGCCGGAAGGTCTCGTCGGCGTCCAGGTGGGCGGCGTCGCGGATGACCGTCGCCAGCGCCGGGTAGCGGCCGGTGGCCAAGGTTCGCTGCAGGTACGGCCCGTAGGACCGCTGCCACTGCTCCTTGTCCAGCCCGGAGCTGCGCTCGGCCCGGCGTTCGGCGGTCTCGCGCCGCACCGCGCCGATCACGTACGCGTCGACCGCGGAGACCACCGGCATGACGTCGTCCACGTCGACGCCGTCCATCGCGGACACCACGGCCTCGCCCTTGGCCAGCGCGTTCGGCCCGAGTGACGGCCGCCCGCCGATCAGGTCGGCGAACCACTCGTGCCGGCGGACGGCCTGCCGGGTGATTTCGGCCAGCGAAGTCAGCACCTCCCGCCAGCCGTCCCCGGTGGGCCGGATCCCGGCGTGGACCGCGTCGGCCATCAGGTCGAGCAGTTCCTCCTTGGTGGCGATGTAGCCGTAGAGCCGCATCGGCCCGACGTCCAGCGCCGCGGCGACCTTGCGCAGCGACACCGCCGCCAAGCCGTCCGCATCGGCCAGCCGGACCGCGGCCTGGACGATCATCTCCCTGCTCAGCGGGGCCGGCACCGGCCGTTCCGGCGGCTCCGGCCGCTCCCACACCACCATGCCGCGGACAATACAACGCCCTCTGCGATACAGTGTATCGAGCGATACAGTGAATCGGAGGACGTCATGGGGATTGCCATCGTGGGGGCGGGCTTGGGCGGCTTGGCCCTGGCCCGGGTGCTGCACGTAAACGGGATCGACGCCGTCGTGTACGAGCGGGAGGCGTCGCGCGAGGCCCGCGGCCAGGGCGGGATGCTGGACATCCATTCCGGGCAGCGAGCGCTGCGCGATGCCGGTCTGCTCGACCGGTTCTTCGAGATCGCCCGCGGCGAAGGCCAGGACATGCGCCTGCTCGAACCGGACGGCACCCTGCTGCTCCAGGAGGACACGCCGGACGACGCGCCGATGCTGCGCCCCGAGGTCGACCGCGCCGACCTGCGCGACCTGCTGCTCGATTCCCTCCCGGACGGCGCGGTGCGCTGGGACCACGCGTTCGCGTCGGCGGCCGACGGCGTCGCGCACTTCGCGAACGGCCGCACGGCGACGTACGACCTGCTGGTCGGCGCGGACGGCGCCCAGTCGCGGGTGCGGGCGCTGCTCACCGACGCCCGGCCGGTGCACGTCGGCCAGAACATGGTCGAGGTCGGCATCCCCGACATCGACCGCACCCACCCGGACCTAGCGGCGATGGTCGGCCGCGGCAACTACTGGGTGTTCGGCAACGGCATCTCCCTGGCGGCCCAGCGCAACGGCGACGGCCGCGTCCGCATCGGCGTCAACTTCTACAACACGGACGAGAACTGGTTCACCACGGCCGCCATCCCGTTCGACGACCCGGCCGCCGCCCGCGCCCGCCTGATCGACCTCCTGCCCGGCTGGCACCCCCGCATCACAGCGCTGATCGAGGCCTGCGACGACACCGTCGTCCCCCGCTCGATCACCACCCTCCCGACCGGCCTCACCTGGCCGTCCCAACCGGACACCACACTGGTCGGCGACGCGGCCCACCTGATGCCCCCGGTGGGCGAAGGCGCGAATATGGCGCTGCTCGACGGCGCCGTGCTGGGTCATGCTTTGGCCGCGCACCCGGAGGATTTTCCGGTGGCGGTGGCGGAGTACGAGCGGGAGATGTACGAGCGGACGGGGGCGGCCGCGCGGATGTCGGCGGAGATGCAGGAACTGCTGATGTCACCCGATGCGAGCCGGCGGCTGCTCGAGTTCTTCCAGCCGAGCTGAGGAGTCAGAGGCGGATGGGCTTGCGGTTCATGAACTCCTCGATCCCCAGCGGCCCCAGCTCCCGGCCGATCCCCGACCGTTTGATGCCGCCGAACGGAAGATCCGCCTCCGACCCGCCCGACTTGTTGATGTAGACCATTCCCGCCTCGATGCCCCGCGCGACCCGAGCCGCGCGGGCGCGGTCGGTGCTGAAAACGCTTGCGCCGAGGCCGAACGGGGTGTCGTTGGCCAGTGCGATCGCCTCCTCCTCCGTCTCCGCGCGGAAGAGGAGCGCGACCGGGCCGAAGATTTCCTCGTGGTACGCCGCCATTTCCGGGGTCACGTCGGTGAGCACCGTCGCCTCCAGGTACGCGCCCGGGCCGGGGAGGCGGTGGCCGCCCGCGCGCAGGGTCGCGCCGTCGCGGATCGCGCGGTCGACCTGGGCCGCGACCTCGTCCGCGGCGGACACGGAGGCCAGCGGCGGCAGCGTCGTCGCCGGGTCCGCCGGGTCGCCCGGGACGTAGTACGACGCGACGCGCTTGGCGAACCGGTCGGCGAACTCGTCGTAGAGCTCGCCCAGCACGATGATGCGCTTCGGCGCGTTGCACGACTGGCCGCAGTTGCGCATCCGGGCCGTCGCGGTGATCTTGACCGTTTCGTCCAGGTCGTCGGTGTCCAGCACGATCAGCGGATCCGAACCGCCGAGCTCGAGGACGCTCTTCTTGAGGTTCCGCCCGGCTTCGGCCGCGACGGAGATGCCCGCCTGCTCGCTGCCGGTCAGCGACACGCCCTGGATGCGCGGGTCGGCGAGGATCCACGGGACCTGCCGGCTGGACGCGAAGACGTTCACGTACGCGTCTTCGGGCACGCCGGCGTCGCGCAGCACGCGCTCGATGGCCACCGCCGAGCGCGGGCAGATCGACGCGTGCTTGAGCAGGATCGTGTTGCCCAGCACCAGGTTCGGCGCGACGAACCGGGCGACCTGGTAGCACGGGAAATTCCACGGCATGACGCCGAGCAGCGGCCCGATCGGCTCCTTCGTCAGCACGGCCTCGCCGCTGCGGATCGGCAGCGGCTCGTCGGCCAGCAGCTCCGGGCCGCGCTCGCCGTAGTAGCGGAAGATGTCGACGACGACGCCGACCTCGCCGCGGCCTTCGTTGATCCGCTTCCCCATTTCGAGGGTCATGATCGCGGCGAGCTCGTCGGCGCGTTCGGCGAACAGGTCGGCGGCGCGGCGCACGATCGCGGCCCGCTCGGCGACGGGCCGGGCCCGCCAGCCGGCGTACCCGCGGTGCACCCGGCCGATGGCGGCGCGGACCTCCTCGTCGGTCGCGTTCGGGATCTCCTCGACCCGCTCCCCCGTCGCGGGGTCGATGACTGAGTACATGGCGGCCTCCGTATCCGACGTGGCTACTGCATACTGTATACACTATTGGACCAGTGATCGACACCCGCGCGGCGGTACTCCCTGGCGCGTGATCGCCTATCGTTTCCCCATGACGCTGGAGATCACCGGCGGCCACGAATTCGACGCACTGGCAACGGAAAGTGCTCGCTGGACCCGCCACTACGCGGGCGGCGAGGTCACGTTCGGCTGCCCGGGGCGCCCGCCGGAACGCACCCCTCGGGTCTGGAGCGGCCGCGGCCTCGGACTGGTGGAAGCCGAGCTGCCCCGCTTCGCCCGGCAGCTCGCCCGCGCGATGAAGCACCCGGCGTACTGGGAGGCCAGGGTGCCGGGCGCGGTCCAGCGCTGGTCGCGCGGCCGCTACGACGACGAAGACGGCTTCGTGTACTTCCTGGGCCCGTGCACGCACGGTGATCCGTGGCCGGGGTACCGGCCGGCGCACGCGTTCACCATCGCGCTCCCCCACGTCCGCGGGCTGCGGATCCGGCTGGCCGCCTACCTCGCGGCGGCCCGTCAAACGACGTGAATGACTCATTCATGTCGTCAGACGAGGTGAATGAGTCATTCACGGCATCGGGACGCCGCCGGATCCGCCGGGTCGCGTATGCCGGCGCCGTCGCTGCCGTGGTGAGCGGTATACCGTCGACCGCGCACGCGCTCCTTACCGGCGGTGACGTCCTCGCCGCCACGCGCGCCGCGGGCACCCTCGTCCCCCGCCGGCGCGACCGGCCCGGCGTCGCCGCCGGACTGGTCGCGCACGTTCTCATCACCGCCGGGTGGACCGGCGTGCTCGCCATCGCGCGCTGCCACGGCGTCACGCGCGG
>NZ_JAAGNB010000689.1:0-11515 GCF_010550475.1 Amycolatopsis sp. SID8362 | reverse complement strand
CGAACGTCGTGGCGTCGGTGAGCAGGAGCACGCTGGTCACCGACCCGAGCGCCGCCGTCACCGCGGCGCCGGCCAGCGCGAGCTTCACAGGCGTCGCCCCGGCCCGGCCGAGCGAGCTGATGCCGTAGACGACGGCGCCCGCGGCCGCCGCGCCCGCGAAGCCGAACCAGACGTACCCGCCGACGCTCGTGAGGCCGAAGGTGCCGATGCCGAGGACGACGAAGAGCGCGGCACCCGCGTTGACGCCGAGCAGTCCCGGATCGGCCAGCGGGTTGCGCGTCGCGCCCTGGATGACGGCGCCGGACAGGCCCAGCGCGACGCCGGCGAGCACCCCGGCGAGCGTGCGCGGGAGCCGGAGTTCGCGGACGACGAGGTGGTCGGGGTTGCCCGCGTCGAAGTGGAAGAGCGCGTCGAGCACGGTGCCCGGGCTCAGGCCGCGGGTGCCGACGGCGATGCTGAGCAGCACGGCGGCGGCCACGGCCGCGGTGAGGACCACCAGCCCGGCCGTGAGCGGGAGCGAGCGGGTCCGCACTGGTCGTTACCTTTGCTAACAGGTCTTTAGGCTTGCCTACCCTATGCGTCCGAACTTGAGCTCTCAAGCTCCGTGAGCGGCATCACGGGCAGCGGGTTGCCTTCCGACTGTTTCCGATATATCGTGAAGCAGTCGCAACAGTTCGAGAAAGGAACACAGACATGCGTAGGCAACGACACCCCTTCGCCCACGAGCGTGGGCGCACCCCCTTCGGGCCCTTCGGTGGTTTCGGCGAGTTCCCCCCGGGCTTCGGTCCCGGTGGACGCGGCCGCGGTCACGGCCCGGGCCGGCGGGGTCACGGCGGACGGCGCAGCCGCCGCGGTGACGTCCGCGCCGCGATCCTGGCGCTGCTCGCCGAGCAGCCCCGGCACGGCTACGAGATCATCCGCGAAATCGGCGAGCGCTCCGGCGGCTTCTGGCGGCCGAGCCCCGGCTCGGTCTACCCGACGCTGCAGCTGCTGGCCGACGAAGGCCTGGTCATCAGCAAGGACGAGAGCGGCAAGAAGCTGTTCGAGCTGACCGACGCCGGCCGCGCCGCCGCGGAGCAGCAGGACAGCACCCCGCCGTGGGAGCAGATCGCGCAGGACGTCGACCCGACCGAGGTCGGGCTCGCCAAGGCGGGCAAGAACCTCGCCGCCGCCGTCGTGCAGATCATGCGCGCGGGCACCGAGAGCCAGCAGGCCCGCGCGGCCGAGGTGCTCAACGACGCCCGGCGCTCGCTCTACGGCATCCTCGGCGAGGACGAGGAAGAGTCCCCTTCGCCGGAGCCGGCGGAGTGACCAGGCAGGACGAGGCCGGTGGGCTTGCGCCGCGCGTGGACGCGGTAGCCCACCGGCAGCGTCAGGTCTTCGGCGCGATTCCCGTTACGCTGCAAGGACTCCGCGATCGCCTGTTCGGCGACGGGCTTGCTGAACTCGATCTTCAGCACCGCTTCGAGGTCCGCGGCGGTCGCGAAACGCCACTCGGTGGCGACGCGGCGGCAGCCGAACCCGGCGCGGGCGAAGAACCGTTCCACCGCGGCCGGGTCGTAGTGCGGTAGGTCGGCGCGCATCCAGCCGCCGTAGGGCTCGCTGGTCACGTCAAGGTCGACGATCAGGATCTTCCCGCCCGGCCGCAGGACGCGTTCGGCCTCCGCCAGCCCGGGTTCGCAGCCCGGCCCGAAGAAATAAGCCGTGCGCGCGTGCACGATGTCGACGCTCGCGCTGCGCACCGGCAGCCGCTGGGCCCGGCCCAGACGGACGTCCGCGTTCGACAGTCCCGCGACGCGCTTCAGCGCGCTTCGCACCAACGGCTCGTGCGGCTCGACGCCGAGCACCGACCGCGCGTCACGGGCGAAGACGGGCAAGTGGAAACCGTCCCCGCAGCCGACGTCCAGCACGTCCCGGCCGGCCCAGTCGCATTCCTCGCGCAGCACGCGCCAGATCTCGCCGCCGCTGTCCTGCGCGCGGTTCTCCCGCTCGTAATCGGCCTGGTAGTACCAGATGTTGGGGCTCGGCACGACCTCCGCGCGCCGGGACGACCACCGCACCCCGCTGCTCCTTCCGGGTCCTCGTCGCCTTTCCGTGCTCTCCCGGTGGCGAATTCTTGGCGGAAACCTCACGGATCACGCTTAGAATCCGGTGGGTATCGGGAGGAGCACACATGGCAATCGGCCCGTCCAGTACCCCGTCCCCGGTCCCGGCCGGAATTCCGTGCTGGATCGAGCTGGCCTGCCGCGAGCAGGCCGTGGCGGAGAGATTCTACGGTGCCCTCTTCGGCTGGGAGTACACCACTCAACGGGATCCGGCGACGTCCGACGGCCGCTACGCCATCGCGACGCTGAACAACCTCCCCGTCGGCGGTCTCTACCGCGCCGCGCAGGGCGCGCCGCTGGGCTGGATGCCCCACCTTTCCGTACCGCACACCGCGAGCGCGGCCGAGTGGGTCGAGCACCTCGGCGGGCAGCTGACGCTCGGGCCGATGCCGATCCCCCAGCGCGGCACCATCCTGCACGCGTTCGACGCGTGCGGCGCGCCGGTGGTGTTCTGGGAAGTACCGCCGGACTGGGAATTCGTCACCGGGATCCCCAACACCTTCAGCGGCGCGGACCTCAACACCCACGACGGCGTCGCGGCGGATCACTTCTACACCAAGCTCTTCACCTACGGCAGCCACCAGATCGGCGACGGCGAGTCCCTGGACTACGTCGAATGGCTCATCGAGCACGAGCCCGTGCTGTACCGGTACGTGATGGGGTCGGAGTACAGCCTCGACACCCCGCCGCACTGGCTCGTCTACTTCGACATCGACCCGGCCCGCGGCGCCGACGCGGTGGCGGGCGAGGCGCTCATGCACGGCGGCACCGTCGTGATCCAGCCGTACGACACACCGTTCGGCCGGATGTCGATCCTCGCCGACCCCGAGGGCGCCGTCTTCGCCGTGATCGACCACTCGCGCGTCTCCGAAGAGTGGGGCCGCGCCGAGGTCGACGACCCCTACGACGACTGACGCGCGGCGAACGCCAGCCCCGCGACCAGCGCGTACCCGGCCGCCACCAGCCACATCCCGGCGGCCGGGGCCAGCGCGCCGACGAGCGCGACCCCGATCGCGCCTCCGGTCTGGCGCGACGCGTTGAGCACGCCCGCGGCCAGCCCGGCCTGGCCCGGCAGGGCGTTCATGGCCAGCGACGTCATCGCGGGCATGGCGAGCGAGCAGCAGCCGAAGACGACCGAGACGACGGCGAACGCCAGGAGCGCGCGGTCGGCCGGCAGCACTGCGAAGCCGATCGAGCCGAGGAGCCCGGCCAGCGCGCCGGCGACCATCGGCCCGCGCGGGCCGGACCGCCCAGTCAGGCGTCCGCTGAAGAAGGCGTTGAGCCCGACCACCGCCGTGAGCGGCACCAGCGCGAGCCCGGCGGCCAGTGCCCCGAGCGACCACGCGCGCTGCAGGTACAGCGCGAGGCTGAAGAGCGTGCCGTAGAGGCAGAAGTTGAACAGGCCGCCGATCCCGGTGGCCACCGGGAAGTTCCGGATCTTCAGGGTCCCCAGCGGCAGCACGGGTTCCGCGAGCCGCTTCTCCACGGCCACGAACACCGCGCCGGCCACCACTCCCGCGGCGAGCAGCGCGAGGGTCGCGGGCGCGGCCCAGCCCGCGTGCCCGGCCTCGATGAACCCGGCGACGAACGCGGCGAGCGAGACCGTGCCGGTGACCTGCCCGGCGAAGTCGAGGTGCGTCTCCCGCCGCGGCGGCTCGGTGACCGCCCGCCGCGTCAGGACGATGGCGAGGACCCCGACCGGGACGTTGACGGCGAAGACGAGCCGCCAGTCGGCGAGGCCGACGGCGAGCCCGCCGAGCACCGGCCCGGCGGCGAGACCCGCCCCGCTCATGCCGCCCCAGACGCCGAGCGCGTGGGCGCGCTCCCGCGCGTCCGGGAACTGGTGGACGATCAAGGCGAGCGACGACGGCAGCAACGCGGCGGCCCCGGCACCCTGCACGGCCCGCGCGGCGATCAGCCAGCCGGCGTCCCCGGCGAGCGCGCAGCCGATGCTCGCGAGGACGAAGACGGCGACACCCGCTTCGAAGACCCGGCGCGAACCCCACCGGTCACCGGCGGCGCCCCAGGTGAGCAGGAACGCGGCGAGGGTGACGGTGTAGGCGTCGACGACCCACTGCAGCGCGGCCGTCGACGGCTCCCCGAAGTCGGCGCCGATCGCGGGCAGCGCCAGGTTCACGATGGTCGCGTCGAGCGTGATCATCAGGAAGCCCAGGCAGACGGCGGAGAGCGCGAGCCGGGCGCGGGTTTCGGTGACCATGTCCCGAGTCAAACCCGCGGAAGCTTCGGCCGTCCACGAACCTTTGCCTTTCGCGTGGGAGCTTGCGGCTCCCACCGCAGGTCAGCCGAGCGGCACGAACGCCGACAGCAGCAGCCAGGAAACGACGGCCGAAGGCAGCAGCGAGTCGAGGCGGTCCATGATGCCGCCGTGACCGGGCAGCAGGGTGCCCATGTCCTTGACGCCGAGGTCGCGCTTGATCAGCGACTCGACGAGGTCGCCCAGGGTCGCGGTGAGCACGATGGCGACACCGAAGATGACGCCCTGCCAGACGTGGCCGTCCAGCAGCAGGCTGAGGGTCAGGGCGCCGGCAACGACCCCGCCGACCAGCGAACCCCCGAAGCCTTCCCAGGTCTTCTTCGGGCTGATGGTGGGCGCCATCGGGTGCTTGCCGCCGAGCACGCCGGCGATGTAGCCCCCGGTGTCCGAGGCGACGACCCCGATCAGGAAGGTGAGCACGCGCCCGACGCCGTCCGACGGCGGCACGAGCATGGCCGCGAACGCGCCGAAGAGCGGCAGGTAGGCGGCGGCGAACACGGACGCGCTGATGTCGCGCAGGTAGCCCTTCGCGCCGCCGGGCAGGCGCCACAGCAGGCAGGCGAGCACGGTGAGGACGAACGCGGTGAGCGCGCCTTCGCGCCCGAACGGCCAGGCGAGCCAGATCATCGCCTGCCCGCCCACGAGCACCGGGATCATCGCGACCCGGGTGTCGGCGACCCGGCGCAGCACCCCGGCGAATTCGAAGGTGCCGACCGCGATCGCGATCGCGATGATCCCGATGAACAGGAACCGCACGGTGAGCAGGGAAACGATGATCGCGGCCCCGAGCAGCAACCCGACCCCGATGGCCGCGGGCAGGTTCCGGCCGGCCTTGGACGCCTTCTTGGCTTCCGGCGCAGCCTCGGTACCCGGAGCCTCGGCGGCCGACGACCGGGTCGCTTCCCCAGTCGCCGGAGCGGCCGGGTCCGAGGGCGCGCCCGTTCCCGAGGTCTCCGGCACGACCGGCGTCTCCGCCGTCGCGCCGGTCGTCCCCGGGAAGTCAGGCGTGGCCGGGGTGCCGGCGTGCGCCGGCTCCGGCGTCCCGGGCGCGGCCGCCGGGTGTTCTCCGGTGGCGTCCACCCGGTCCTCGCGTTCCTCGCTCACCTGTGCCATCAGACCTCGAGCAGCTCGGCTTCCTTGTGCTTGACCAGCTCGTCGACCTTGTGCACGTAGGTGTCGGTCAGGTTCTGCAGTTCCTTCTCCGCGCGCGCGACGTCGTCCTCGCCCGCCTCGCCGTCCTTGGCGATGCGGTCCAGTTCGTCCTTGGCCTTGCGGCGGATGCTGCGGATCGACACCCGGGCGTCTTCGCCCTTGCCCTTGGCGACCTTCACCATCTCCTTGCGCCGCTCCTCGGTGAGCTGCGGGATGACGATGCGGATGACCTGCCCGTCGTTGCTCGGGTTGACGCCGAGGTCCGACTCCCGGATCGCCTTCTCGATCGCGCCGAGCTGCGTCTGGTCGTAGGGCTTGATGAGCGCCATCCGGGCTTCCGGCACGTTCACGCTGGCCAGCTGGTTCAGCGGGGTCGGCGAGCCGTAGTACTCGACGACGATCCGCGCGAACATCGTCGAGGAAGCCCGCCCGGTGCGTACCGACGTCAGCTCGTCCTTGGCGACGGACACCGCTTTTTCCATCTTCTCCTCGGCGTCGAGGAGGGTCTCGTCGATCACGGCTACTCCCGTTGTTGTGATGGGTGGCGCTTGCTGATCCCAGCAGGTCTAGGCCGGCACCCCGTCGGCGGGGGTGCTGACCAACGTGCCGATTCTTTCACCACTCACCGCGCGGGCGATGTTCCCCTCGGTGAGCAGGTTGAACACGATGATCGGCATGTTGTTGTCCATGCAGAGGCTGAACGCCGTCGCGTCGGCGACCTTGAGGTCCCGCTCCAGCACCTCGCGGTGGGTGATCTCGCGGAACATCTCGGCAGTGGGGTCGCTCTTGGGGTCCGCGGTGTAGACGCCGTCGACGGCCTTCGCCATCAGCACGGCTTCGCAGCCCAGCTCGAGCGCCCGCTGCGCCGCCGCGGTGTCGGTGGAGAAGTACGGCATGCCGACCCCGGCGCCGAAGATCACGACGCGCCCCTTCTCCAGGTGCCGCTCGGCGCGGCGCGGGATGTAGGGCTCGGCGACCTGGCCCATCGTGATGGCGGTCTGCACGCGGGTGGGCAGGCCCTCCTTCTCCAGGAAGTCCTGCAGCGCCAGGCAGTTCATCACGGTGCCCAGCATCGCCATGTAGTCGGCGCGGTCGCGGTCCATACCGCGCTGCGAGAGCTCGGCGCCGCGGAAGTAGTTGCCGCCACCGATCACGACCGCGACCTGGACGCCGGTGCGGGCGACGTCGGCGATCTGCTGCGCGACCGAGTGGACGACATCCGGATCGACGCCGATCGAACCACCGCCGAACATTTCGCCGCCCAGTTTCAGCAGCACCCGCCGGTAGCCACCTTCGACCCGGTCACCCATCTATGTCGCCTCCTAGGCCCCTCGACCGTGCATTTACTTCTCCGGACCCGACAGTGCCCCGTCCCCGATGGACGGAGACGGGGCACTGTGGGTGTGAAACCTACGCCCTGGCCTGGGGTCAGGCCTGGCCGACCTCGAACCGCGCGAACTTGGTCAGCGTCACGCCGGCCTCGTCGAGCAGGGCCTTGACGGTCTTCTTGTTGTCCTTGACCGACGGCTGCTCGAGCAGGACGTTGTCCTTGTAGTAG
This sequence comes from Amycolatopsis sp. SID8362, assembly GCF_010550475.1. NCBI lineage: Bacteria > Bacillati > Actinomycetota > Actinomycetes > Pseudonocardiales > Pseudonocardiaceae > Amycolatopsis > Amycolatopsis sp. SID8362. The sequence continues at coordinate 4,425 of NZ_JAAGNB010000689.1, read as the reverse complement.
GCGTTGACCTTGCCCTCGATGATCTTCGGCATGGCCTGCTCCGGCTTGCCCTCTTCGCGGGCGGTCTTCTCCGCGATCGAGCGCTCGTTCTCGACGATCTCGGCCGGGACCTCGTCGCGGGTCAGGTACTTCGCGCGCAGCGCGGCGACCTGCATGGCGGCACCGCGGGCGGCCTCGGCGTCGTCACCGGTGAACTCGACGAGCACGCCGACGGCCGGCGGCAGGTCGGAGCCACGGCGGTGCAGGTAGGTCGCGGTCTGGCCCTCGAAGGCCACGACGCGGCGCAGCTCGAGCTTCTCGCCGATGCGGGCCGACAGCTCCTGCACGACCTCGGCGACGGTCTTGCCCTCGAGCTCGGCGGCCTTGAGTGCCTCGACGTCGGAGGTCTTGAGCGTCTTCGCGACCTCGACGATCTTCGCGGCCAGCGCCTGGAAGTCGGCGTTCTTGGCGACGAAGTCGGTCTCGGAGTCGAGCTCGATCAGGACACCGCCGTCGCCGGTGACCAGGCCCTCGGCGGTGGCGCGCTCGGCGCGCTTGCCGACGTCCTTGGCACCCTTGATGCGGAGGAACTCGACGGCCTTGTCGAAGTCGCCGCCGTTCTCTTCCAGGGCCTTCTTGCAGTCCATCATGCCGGCGCCGGTCAGCTCGCGCAGGCGCTTCACGTCAGCGGCGGTGTAGTTCGCCATTCTGGTAAATCCGTCCTTTTCAGGTACGTAAGCCTTGGAGGGTGCTACGCCCGTGCGGCCGGCCGGAGCCGGCCGCACGGGCGGGGTTGACATCAGGAGGAGGCGGTCGCCTGCTCGGTGGCGGCCTCGGTCGCGGCAGCGGCCTCGGTCGCGTCGGCGGCGGCGGTCTCGGAGCCGGTCAGCAGCTCCTTCTCCCACTCGGCCAGCGGCTCGTCCGCGGCGACACCCGGCTCCGGCTTCGTGTCGGCCGACGCTCCGTTGCGGCTGGAGCGCGCCATCAGGCCGGCGGCCGCGGCTTCGGCGACGACCTTGGTCAGCAGCGCGGCCGACCGGATCGCGTCGTCGTTGCCCGGGATCGGGTAGTCGACCTCGTCCGGGTCGCAGTTGGTGTCCAGGATCGCGACGACCGGGATGTTCAGCTTGCGAGCCTCGCCGACGGCGATGTGCTCCTTCTTCGTGTCGACGATCCACACCGCGCTCGGCACCTTGGCCATGTCGCGGATACCGCCGAGGGTCTTCTCGAGCTTGTCCTTCTCGCGGGTCAGCGTCAGGATCTCGCGCTTGGTGAGACCCTCGAAGCCGCCGGTCTGCTCGCGGGACTCGAGCTCCTTCAGGCGGAGGAGGCGCTTGTGCACGGTCTGGAAGTTGGTCAGCATGCCGCCGAGCCAGCGCTGGTTGACGTAGGGCATGCCCACGCGCGCGGCCTCGTTGGCGATGGCTTCCTGCGCCTGCTTCTTGGTGCCGACGAACATGATCGTGCCACCGTGCGCGACGGTTTCCTTGATGAACTCGAAGGCACGGTCGATGTAGGTCAGCGTCTGCTGCAGGTCGATGATGTAGATGCCGTTGCGCTCGGTGAAGATGTAGCGCTTCATCTTCGGGTTCCACCGACGGGTCTGGTGCCCGAAGTGCACGCCGCTGTCGAGCAGCTGCTTCATGGTGACGACGGCCATTGCCGGAATCACACCTCTTCTGTGTAGTGCGCGCCGTTCGTTGGCCGGCGCGCGGCTCGGTTTTGTCGCTCCCGGCCGGGTGGCCGTTCGCCCTGGTGCCCGTGGCGGCGTCCGGACCCCGAGGTGCTTGAGGAACCCCTGGGACCGCCGGACCCCGTGCGTCTCCCCCGCGTGGAAAATCGAAGGGGACGCGCACGTGCACGCGAAGTCAGCCCGCTCACGCGGACCGCGCAAAAGATTCTACCCCCTCCCACCACCCCGCCCCCCACCGGCGGCGATTGCGCGAGGGAGTTGTCCACATCGGGTCCGGTTATCCACAGATTCGCCATCGCTCCCCCACGGGCGCCCCCGGTGCCGCACGCTGGGGACATGGAGTCGATCAAGCGTTCCCGGCGGCTGTCGCCGGGCTGGTCCGGAATGGTGTTCGTGCTGGTCGTGGCGATTTGCGTGGGGTTGGGAGGTGGGATAGGGACGGCGATGGCGCCGGCCCGGGATCCGGTTTACGAGAGACCCGGAAGAGTGGTCGCCTCCGCGGCCGCGGAGCCTGTGGAGCTGGGGATAGCCGGTGCGCCGGTCGCCGATCCGGGGCCTCCGCCGACTTCGCCGTTGTTCCTGCCCGCGCCACCGGACGGGCCGTGGCCGCCGCCCCTGCCCGCGGCGCCGGCCGGCTCTCGGCCGCCACCGTTGCTCGCCTCGCGGGCGGCTCTGGTGCGCGCGGAGTCACGGCCGCTGCCGCCCCGGGACGTACGGCAGCCGCGGCTGTCCTGGCCACTATCACCCGTTCCGGTGGTCGCGAAGTACTTCGACGCCCCCGAAACGCCCTACAGCGCCGGGCACCGCGGGGTCGACCTGGCCGCCGCGCCCGGGCAGGAGGTGCTCGCGGCCGACGCGGGGGTCGTGGTGTTCGTCGGCCCGGTCGCCGGGCGGACCGTCATGTCCGTCGACCACGACGGCGGGCTGCGCACCACCTACGAGCCCATCGAGCCGAAGGTGGCCGTGGGCGAGCAGGTCTACCGGGGTCAGGTCCTCGGGACCGTCCTCGCCGGGCACCCCGGCTGCCCGGTGGCGGCCTGCCTGCACTGGGGCGTGCGGCGCGGCGACGAGTACGTCGATCCCCTGGCCCTGACCGGCGAGGTCGGCGAATACCGGCTCAAGGCGTGGGGAGGTGGTGGATGATCAGGTGCCGGTCTGCTCGACGAGCTTCGCGCGCAGGCGCATGACGGCCCGGGTGTGCAGCTGGCTGACCCGCGACTCCGTGACGCCGAGGACCTTGCCGATCTCGGCGAGGGTCAGGCTCTCGAAGTAGTAGAGGCTGACGACGATCTTGTCCCGCTCGGTGAGCTGCGCGATGGCCTGCGCGAGCTGGCGGCGGTTGTCCTGGTCGACGAGCACCGCGACCGGGTCGACCGCGTCGTCGTCGGGCAGCGTGTCGACCAGGGAGCCGCTGTCCTTGCCGGCGGCCACCAGGTCCTCCAGCGCGACGACGCTGGTCAGCTGCAGCTGGCCGTAGAAGTCGCGCAGGTCGTCGAGGCCGATGCCGAGTTCGGCGGCGAGCTCGGCGTCGGTCGGGGTGCGGTGCAGGCGGGCACCGAGGCGCTCCATCGCGCGCTCGGCCTCCTTGGCCTTGCTGCGGACCGCGCGCGGCACCCAGTCCTGCGAACGGAGGTCGTCGAGGATCGCGCCGCGGATGCGCTGCATCGCGTACGTCTCGAAGCGGAGGCCGCGCTCGGGGTCGAACTTCTCGATCGCGTCGACGAGGCCGAAGATGCCGGACTGCACGAGGTCGCCGACGTCGACGTGGGTGGGCAGACCGGTGCCGACCCGGCCCGCGACGTACTTGACCAGCGGGGCGTAGTGCAGCACGAGCCGATCGCGCGACGCCTGGTCCGGGCTGTCGGCGAACTGCCGCCACAGCGCCGCGATCCCGGCGTCGACGTCGTAGCCCGCCCGGGTGTCCGCGGGCGCGGCGGCCTCACCGTGAGTGGTCACTCCGGCGGCTTCGGTCACGTGCGGTCCTGCGGTCATTGCACAGTCGTTCTCGGCATGCGGCTCAGTGTCGTCTCCGTGCTCGTGCGGATGCGCGTGCGCCGCCGGGCCCGCTGCTGGCGACCCCGGCGAGACCCCCGGGGCCGCCTCAGGCCCTGGGGTGCGCTCGGTCATGGATCGCTTTCAACCGGTCGACGGTCACATGAGTGTAGAGCTGCGTCGTGGCAAGCGTAGCGTGACCAAGCAGTTCCTGAACGCTCCTGAGATCGGCGCCCCCTTCGAGCAGATGCGTCGCGGCGGAATGACGCAGGCCGTGCGGCCCCATGTCGAGCGCTCCGGGCACCGCCGTGACGGCGTCGTGCACGACTCGCCGCACCGCCCGCGGGTCGACGCGTTTGCCCCGGACACCGAGGAAAAGCGCGGGTTCGGCGCCGTCACCACCGCTTTCCGCGACGATCTTCGGCCGCCCCTCCTCGATCCAGTCGGCGAGCGCCGCCGCCGCCGGGACGCCGAAGGGGACCACGCGTTCCTTCGCGCCCTTGCCGAGCACCGTGACGACACGACGGGAGAAGTCGGCCCCGCCGACGTCCAGCCCGCACAACTCGGACACGCGGATGCCGGTGGCGTAGAGCAGCTCGACGATCGCGTGATCACGCAGCGCGACGGGATCACGCTGCTCCGCACCCGCCGCCGACGCCTGCATGACCTCCCCCGCCTGCCCGGCGCGCAGCACCCCGGGCAGGGTCCGGTGCGCCCGCGGGGCGGCGAGCCGGCCACCCGGGTCGGTGGCCAGGACACCG
>NZ_JAAGNB010000630.1:0-11439 GCF_010550475.1 Amycolatopsis sp. SID8362 | reverse complement strand
GGACCGCCGCAACGCGAGAGGATTTCCAGCACCGCGGGATGGGTGATCTTCGGCCCGATGGCGCGTTCGAGGGCGGGGTGGATGCCGGTGAGCAGCCCGCGGATGCGATTGCTGATCCGGGTGGCCTCACCGGCGAGGTCGTCGTCGAACCCGACCAGCACGTCCAGCTCGGCCAGCGCCTCGTCGCCGACGTCGACCGGGCGCAGGGTGTGGGGCAGGGAACGGGCGGCGTCGGCGATGATGAACGCGTCGCGGGCATCGGTTTTGGCGCGGCCGGGGTAGAGGTCGGCGATGCGGCGCATCGCCAGGCCGGGCAGGTAGGCGACCTGGTGTCCGGCGGCGCGGGCGACTGCGACCGGCAGCGCACCGATGGTGGCCGGCTGGTCGACCACGACCAGCAGCGTTCCGTGCCGGGCGAGCTTGTCGAACAGGGCTCGCAGCTTGGGTTCGGTGTTGGGCAGCGGGGCGTCATGCAGCCGCTTTCCCTGTGGGTCGAGACCGACCGCGTGATGGGCGTCCTTGCCGACGTCCAGGCCGAGAAAGACCCCGAAACTGCTGCTCATCCACCATGCCGTTCGTTCGCCGCGACGTGGTCACCGGGAGGGCATCGATGGCCGGCACCCACGTTACGACGAGACCTACCAGTTGGTGGCCGTGTCCCTATCAGCGGTCCCTCGATGCCACCAGACCCGGTGACACCACCCCCCGGATCATGGGTTCGACTGGGGGCGTTAGTCATGCCGGGCCTGGTGACCACAGTTCCTTGATCAGGAACTACGAAAAAGGTAACGGGGGGAGGTGCCGACGCCGCCGACGAGCAGGGTGAGCGGGGCGCCTGCGTTAACCGGGACGCGATCGACCGTCATGACCGCGCCCCGGCCGCCGGCGGCCGGGACTTGGTCATCGCCGGCGCCGCCGGCGGCGCCGGCGACGGTCATGTCGATCTGGGTCACCCCGGCCGGGACGCTGAAGGTCTGCAGGCTGCCCGTGTAGGCGAAGTTCTGCGTCGTGGACTTGCAGTCGGCCGGTGCCGCGTTCGCCGTCGGCGCGGCGAGGACACTGGCCCCGCCGAGCGCGACAACGGACACAGCGACAAGTCGGCTAGCGGCTGCTGCGAAGCGGCGGCTAGGCGCCGGGGGGAGCGTCATGGGCGGACGGTACCAACTCGTGGTACCCACTCGCCAGGAACGGCCTGCATTCAACCCGAGGCGACGGCCCATTCGGGCAATCGCATGTTCCCTTGTGGCACTGCAAGTATGACTGCACGGGGCAGCAAACCGGGTAACTCTGGCGATTGACTCCGGATCTCGCACCAATGGTGTCCTTTCCGGACGAACATGTGCGGGACGACGGAATCGGCTCTATGTCGGAGCTGGGGCCAGCTACTGGAAGGGCAATGTCCCCTCCGGCGACCGAAAGCACGATCGAGTTCGCCGGGGAGAGCATCGGGCGCGCGCCCTGGGCTGGTCGCGTCCCGTCACGTTTCGGCCAAGGAACGGGTTCGACGAGTACTCGGTGCCGTGCCGCCTGAAAGCTGGCTGAGGCGCTGACGTGGAGCGGCCGGAGAACAGCTCCATCTTGATCGACCAGTCGCTGCTGACGAGGGGTTCAGGCTGTGGTGGTGCAGGATGGAATCGCCGCCCTTGACGGGCTTGCGGAACGAGGGACCACCGAACGCGGTAGTCGCTGCCGGGCAGGCGGGGTGGGCACCGGCAGTCCTGTTCGATCCAATGGGCGAGCGCCGAGTGGTCGCGCACGTCGAGCCGCCATCCGAACTCGGCCGCCGCCGGCGCGACGCGCCGATCACCTCGGCGACGCGAACGGCGGCAGGCCGCGACGACGATCGGCGAGATGCTGAACGTCCCAGGCGCGCTGCCGGGCGGGATCACCAGCTCGGCGACACCGGTCGTGCTCGGCGTCCCGGTCGAACGCGGTTTCGGTGAGATTCCAGCGGTGCACGCAGATCAGGAACCCGGTCGGCACCGCGACACTTCGACGATCGCTCAGGTATCGCTGGGAAATGTCGCTGGTTCTTTCAACCTGCCGCCGAGACCATGGTGAGGACGGGCAACCACGAGAACGGCAGGAGCCACGATGGGGTCCAACGGGAACACCGGGCGCTGGGGTGCCGGGGTCATCCCCTACGCGGAGATGGGCTACTGGCAGCCGGACTACGAGCCGAAGGCGACGGACGTGCTGGCCGCGTTCCGCATCGCGCCGCAGGACGGGGTGCCGCCGGAGGAGGCCGGGGCGGCGGTCGCCGGCGAGTCGTCCACCGCGACCTGGACCGTCGTCTGGACCGACCGGCTCACCGCCTACGATCGCTACCAGGCCAAGTGCTATCGGGTGAACGCCGTACCCGGCCGCCCCGGTGAGTACATCGCCTACGTGGCCTACGACCTCGACCTGTTCGAGGAAGGCTCGATCGCGAACCTGACGTCGTCGATCATCGGCAACGTCTTCGGGTTCAAGGCGCTCAAAGCGCTGCGGCTGGAGGACATGCGCATCCCCACGCACTACGTCAAGACGTTCCAGGGCCCGGCGCACGGGATCGTCATGGAGCGCGAGTACCTCGACAAGTACGGGCGCCCGTTGCTCGGCGCGACCGTCAAGCCGAAGCTGGGCCTGTCCGCGCGCAACTACGGCCGCGTGGTGTTCGAGGCGCTGCGTGGCGGGCTCGACTTCACCAAGGACGACGAGAACATCAACTCCCAGCCGTTCATGCGCTGGCGTGACCGGTTCCTGTTCTGCATGGAGGCGGTCAACCGCGCCGCAGCAGAAACCGGTGAGGTCAAGGGGCACTACCTCAACATCACCGCGGCGACGATGGAGGACATGTACGAGCGCGCCGAGTTCGCCAAGGAAATCGGCAGCGTGATCGTGATGATCGACCTCACCATCGGCTACACCGCGATCCAGTCGATGGCGAAGTGGGCCCGGCGCAACGGCGTCCTGCTGCACCTGCACCGGGCGGGCCACAGCACCTACACCCGGCAGAAGACGCACGGGGTGAGCTTCCGCGTCATCGCGAAGTGGATGCGGCTGGCCGGGGTCGACCACATCCACGCCGGCACGGTCGTCGGCAAGCTCGAGGGCGACCCGAACTCCGTGCGCGGCTTCTACGACACGCTGCGGCTGGACAGCGTTCCGGCCGATCCGGTCAAGGGCCTGTACTTCGACCAGGAGTGGGCGTCCATGCCGGGCGTCATGCCGGTCGCGTCCGGCGGCATCCACGCCGGTCAGATGCACGAGCTGGTGCACTACCTCGGCGAAGACGTCATCCTGCAGTTCGGCGGCGGCACGATCGGCCACCCGATGGGTATCGCGGCGGGCGCGACGGCCAACCGGGTCGCGCTGGAGGCGATGATCAAGGCCCGCAACGAGGGCCGCGACTACCTCGCGGAGGGCACCGACATCCTCAAGGCCGCCGCCAAGCGCAGCCGCGAGCTGGACATCGCGCTGTCCACGTGGGGCGACATCACGTTCGACTACGCGTCCACCGACGTGCCCGACGTCGTCGAGACGCCGACCGCGCTATAGAGGAGACCGGACATGCGGATCACCCAGGGCACCTTCTCCTACCTGCCCGACCTGACCGACGACGAGATCACCCAGCAGGTCCGGTACGCACTGGACAACGGCTGGTCGCTGGCCGTCGAGCACACCGACGACCCGCACCCCCGCAACCACTACTGGGACATGTGGGGGCTGCCGATGTTCGACCTGCACGACGCGGCCGGCGTGCTGTACGAGGTCAACGAGTGCCGGACGGCGTACCCGAGCCACTACATCCGGGTCAACGCGTTCGACGCCCGCTACCACCGGCAGACCACGGCGCTGTCGTTCCTCGTCAACCGGCCCCCGGCGGAACCGGGGTTCCGCCTCGACCGCCAGGAGGACACCGACCGCCGCCTGCGCTACACCCTGCACCCGTACGCGGCGGACCGGCCCGCGGGTGACCGGTACCGATGACCGGCTTCCGGATGCCGACCGGGCCGGACCCGGAACCCGAGGCACCCCCGGCCCCGTTGCCGGCGGACGCCACCGTGGACCTGGCGGTGGAACGGAAGGCATCGGGCATCGACGAGGTGCTCGACGCGCTCGACGGCGAGCTGGTCGGGCTCGCGCCGGTCAAGACGCGAGTGCGCGAGATCGCCGCGCTGCTGCTGGTCGACGGGGTCCGGCGCCGCTTCGGGCTGACGTCGTCGCGGCCGAACCTGCACATGTGCTTCACCGGGAATCCCGGGACCGGAAAGACGACCGTCGCGCTGCGGATGGCCGAGCTGCTGCACCGGGTCGGGTGTCTCGAGCGGGGGCACCTGGTCGCGGTGACCCGGGACGATCTGGTCGGCCAGTACGTCGGCCACACCGCGCCGAAGACCAAGGAAGTCCTGAAGCGAGCGATGGGCGGGGTGCTGTTCATCGACGAGGCCTACCACCTGTTCCGCGCGGAGAACGAACGTGACTACGGCCAGGAGTCGATCGAGATCCTGTTGCAGGTCATGGAAAACCAGCGTGACGACCTGGTCGTGATCATGGCCGGGTACCAGGACCGGATGGACACGTTCTTCAGCTCCAACCCGGGCATGAGTTCGCGGATCGCGCACCACCTGACCTTCGCCGACTACGGTCTCGACGAGCTGATGGCGATCGCCGGGCGGATGCTCGACCAGGAGGGCTACCGGTTTTCCGCGGCCGCCGAGCCGACGTTCCGGGAGTACCTGCGGCGCCGGATCGAGCAGCCCCGGTTCGCCAACGCGCGCAGCGTGCGGAACGCGGTGGAACGCGCCCGGCTCCGGCACGCCAACCGGCTGCTCGGCACGGACGGAAAGCCGTTGGGCCGCGCCGAACTGATGGAGTTCGCCCCGGAAGACCTGCTCGCCAGCCGCGTGTTCGCCGACACGACGAAGGAGACGTCACCATGACCGTCCGGGTGGGGATCAACGGGTTCGGCCGGATCGGCCGGAACTTCTGGCGCGCGGTCCGGGCCGGCGAGCACGACCTCGAGGTCGTCGCCGTCAACGATCTCGGCGACATGGCCACGATGGCGCACCTGCTCAAGTACGACAGCGTCGCCGGGCGGCTCGCGGAACCGGTCGAGGTGAGTTCCGACGGTCTCCGGATCGGCGACCGGAGCGTCGCCGTGCTCGCCGAACGCGACCCGGGTGCGCTGCCCTGGGCCGAACTCGGCGTGGACGTCGTGGTCGAGTCGACCGGGTTCTTCACCGCCGCCGGCGACGCCCGCCGTCACATCGACGCGGGCGCCGCGAAAGTCATCATCTCCGCACCCGCCAAGGGCGACGACCTGACCGTGGTGATGGGCGTCAACGACGACGCCTACGACGGCAGCCAGACGATCCTCTCCAACGCGTCCTGCACGACGAACTGCCTCGCGCCGCTCGCGAAAGTGGTGCACGAGGCGTTCACCATCGAGCGTGGTCTGATGACCACCGTGCACGCCTACACCCAGGACCAGAACCTCCAGGACGGCCCGCACCAGGACCTGCGCCGGGCCCGGGCCGCCGCGGTGAACGTGGTACCGACCTCGACCGGCGCGGCCAAGGCGATCGGCCGGGTCCTGCCGGAGCTGCGGGGGCGGCTCGACGGGTACGCGCTGCGGGTGCCGGTGCCGACCGGATCGGTGACCGACCTGACCGTGGACGTCGCGCGGGCCACCTCGGCCGACGAGGTCAACGCGGCACTGCGGGCGGCGGCCGACGGGCCGCTCAAGGGCATCCTGCGCTACACCGCCGAGCCGCTGGTGTCCGCGGACATCGTCGGCGACCCGGCATCGTGCGTCGTGGACGGCCTGCTCACGAAGGTGCTCGGCACGCAGGTCAAGGTCGTCGGCTGGTACGACAACGAATGGGGGTACGCCAACCGGCTCGCGGACCTGACCGCGCTGGTGGCGTCGAAGCTCTGACCACTACGCCCGAGGCCGGCCGCCACCGCCGCGGACGGTCATGGTTTCCCCGTCGGCCAGGGCTGCTCGCCAGCCCGCCGTGGAGCGGTCCGAAGGGACGATCAGTGGCCAGATGTCGGAGCCGAGGAAGCCGGTTTCGTCCGTCGCCCGCGCGGCCGTGCACGCGTCGCCGGACAGTCCGTGCCGTGCCGCCAACGCCGCGACGGCGTCCTTTGTCGCCTTCCCGAACACGCCGTCGGTGGGCACGTCGTAGCCCGCCGCACGCAGGAACACCTGTGCCCGCTGGACGTTCCGGCCGGTGTCACCCGGTTTGAGCAGCGGCCACGCGGCCTCCGACCGCGCGACCGAGACGCCGAGGACGCGCCCGACCGCGGTCCGCAGCTCGGGGAGCCGGTCGTAGAGCACCTGGCCGCAGCACTCGGTGGAGTTGAAGTCGCGGTGGCCCTTGATGAACTCGGGCGTGATGTCGTACTGGTGCGCGATGTACGCGACGAGGTTCACCAGCGAGTCCCACAGCGCTCGTGGCACGTCGACCGTGCTGTACAGGCCTTCGTTTTCGATGCCGAGGCACTCGCTGTTGTGGTTGAGGACGTTGGCGCCGTGCACGTGCTGCGTGCCACCGCGGAGGATTTCGAGGCTGCGGTGGCGGCCTTCGGTGACGTGCCCGCCGCGGATGTTCGTGAACTGCTGGCCGGTGTCGATCCAGCCGCGGCCGTCCATGTGGAAGTTCTGGATGGCACGCGAGATCTGGAACGCGTGCGCGAGCGAGTAGTCGGTGCTGTTTCCCGGATTCGCCGTGTGGTGCACGACGATGTACGTCGGTTTGTGGTCCTCGACCACGATGGCCTCCGACGGCGGTCGCGCGTTCCACTCCGCCGTTTCGTGGATGGCCGGGAGCGGCACGCTCGCCGCTGCCGCTGTCTTCGCCCCAGTCAGCCCGAGGGCTCCGACCGCGGTCGCCGTGAGTCCCGCTTTGAGCAGGGCACGGCGGTCAAAATCCGCCACTTCGAATCTCCTTCGTCCGGAGTGCATCGAGGAGAAGGTAGAACACGACCCGGATTCCGTCAGCCATGTCCAAAAGGGAACGCTTTCCTGCCCGAGGTTTACGGCGCCACCGCCCCCCGGAGTTGCTCGACAACCACTGAGGACAGTGAAATGCAACTCGCACGACGTTTACCTGCGCTCCTGCTGGGGTTGACCGCGTTGATCACGACACCCGGAGTGGCCGCGGCTTCGCCTGCTTCCGGTTCCATAGACCTCCCGCCGGGCATGACGGCGAGCTGGACTGTGCTGGACCGGACGACCGGGGCGAGGTCGGGATCCGGCGAGCACCAGCAGTACCGGTCCGCGTCGGTCGTGAAGCTCTTCATCGCACTCGACTACCTGGAGTCGCACGGCCCGGGCTATTCGATCCCCGCCGGCGACCTCGCTTTGCTGGAACCGATGCTGCGGTCCAGCGACGACAAAGCGGCGAGCACGCTGTGGGTGCGCGACGGCTGGGAGCAGATCGTCGTCCGAACGGCCCACAGGGTCGGGCTGAGCGACACCGAGCCACCCGCCCGGCGCGGCATGTGGGGCCACACCGCGATCAGCGCGGCCGACATCGTGCGGACCTATCAGTACATCTTGACCGAAGCCACCCCGAAGTACCGGGACTTCATCATGAGCAACCTCCGCCAATCCACGAAGTGCGGTTCGGACAAGTTCGACCAGTCGTTCGGGATTCCCGGGGCACTGCCCCGGCCGCGGGCGGTCAAGCAGGGTTGGTCGGGATTCGGTGACTCCCCCGCCGGTAATGAAGAATGTACGGAACCGGGCCGGGCCGAGACCCCGGACACACCAGAGGTGCGGGAAGCTGTCGCCGCGGTCGACCGGGACAGTCGCCGTGAAGCGCGAGCGGACGCCGCGGACATCGACCTCACCAGCCGGGCCATGCACACGACCGGCACGGTCGGTGCGAACGACGAAAAGATCGTGGTCGTGCTGCCCCTCGAGCCGACGACACTGTCCTGGAGTGACTCCGCAACGCGAATCACCGACCTGACGCGCGCCGTGTCCACGGCGGTCTCGACCGACTGAACGCGGCCGTGTTGGCGCTCTCCGAAATTCCATGGAGTGCCTGAGCCCGTCGAGACCGGACCAGCCTCGACGGGCTCGGGCCAGGATAAGCAACGGCGCTTTGGGCCCGGCTGGTTCGGGGACGGGCCGTCGGCAAATGACCCCAGCCACGGGCACCTCGCCCCGTTTCGGCTCCTACTGGAAACCCAGGTGAACTGAGCGACAAGCTCGGCGAGCAGCTCCATCTCGAGCCGACCGTGGAATGCCCCGCCCACAGTCGGCTGATTCATCCCCTACTCCGTTCGGGACGCGGCAGTGATCCGGAGATACGGCCGTTCCCCGGCAGCCGTGGCGGCCGTTCCTCTGGAATCGGCCTGCCTTGTTTCGAGTTCTGTCCACGTGGGACGCGTCGTGGCGGCGGTGTGCGTCCTGGGGCGCTGAGCTGACCGGCATGGCGCCCCGGTGGCGAGTCCCGGGGCGGAACGACCGGCTTCCGTATCGGTGCCATTGAGATCGGCCTGGTCTCGGCGGCCGGATCGACACGCGCCAGCCGCGGCTTGCACCGAACCGGCTCATCAAATCGTGTCGCCGCGGATTTGGACACGGCCGCGGACACCACACGCCACTTTGTGGGCGTGCGGGCCATGACGACGCCCAGAACCAGCCAGAACGCGACGGAGACGCGGCTGAGGTTGGACGGATGGTCCATCAGGGACATCATCAGGAAGCCGAGCAGCGCCGCGAACGTCGGGTATCCGATCGCGTCCTGTTCGCGCGCCAGTCCCACAGCGGAGACCAACGCGCCGAAGGTAATCGCCGCGATCGCGGCGAACCCGATGACGCCTGCTTCGACCAGCCAGTTCAACCAGAGGTTGTGGACGTGCACGAACTCCTCGGTGCCGTCGATGTGGGCGTTGACGACCGCACCCGCCCGCCCGAGTCCGACACCGAGCGGATTGCTCATCGCGATCTCGATGGAGGCGCTCCACGCCTCGTTGCGCACACCGAGCGCGCGGCCGGACGACGACACCACGAAGATGCCGACCAGTGTCACCGCGAGTGCCCCGACACCACCCCACATGGCCATTTTCCGATGCCGCCGACTCAGCTGACCGTGGTAGCGCTGCCATACCAGCACAAGTCCACCCGCCAGCCCGGCGATGTAAGCGGCGCGCGAGAACGTGGAGATCAGCGCGCCGTAGGCCAGGATCGTCAGCGCGAGCACGCAGATCTGGTACGTCCGGTCGGTGATCGTCGCGACCGCCAGCACCCCCATCGGTGCGAACAGCAGCAGGAACCCGGCGAGCAGGTTGGGGTTGGAGAAGGTACCGATCGCCCGGACGACCATCCCCGGCTCGCACGGGGCGTCGCCGAGCAATCCGGATCGACAGAAACCGGTCGACACATCGCGGCTCACCTGGCTGATCGCGACTGCGGCGGCGACGGTCGCGGCGCCGGACGCCACCAGCACGATCGTGCGCCATGCTCGTTTTTCCATCCTCAGCAGGCACACAACCAGGTAGTAGATCGCGACGAAGGAGAGGAGGTTGCGCATCTGCGGCCCGCCCCCGAACCGCGCCACGGCAAGCAGTGAGGCCAGCAGCAACACGACGACCGGGATGTCGAGCCGAGTCCGGAAGTCCGAGAACTTGGCTCCCGCCGCGAACAGGGCCACGATTCCCGCGACGACCACTAGCCGCTGCCAGGTGATGACCATGAAGTAGGACCTGTCCGGCAGCACCCCCGCCGCGGCGTCGAACATCAACGCGGCAACGCACAACAACGCGACAACCACAGCGCCTCGGACCCGAGGCCGAGCATCATCAGCGGAGTCGCCTCCGCCAACCTCGGGGTCAGCTCTCAGCCTAATCCCTCGGCCGTCGCCTGCATTTTCCGCGGCAGCAGCTTGACGATCAGGCCGAGCCCGACCATAGGGCCTGCCAGTCCGGTCACCCTCAGTCACGTGCTCACCCTCCCCGCCCAGCCGACACCCGCCCGACCCTAATGGACCTTTCTCGCTGCCGCCCGTTACCCCAAGAATTACAGTTACCTTGTGACTCTCTATTAAGGAGCTGCGGTCGCCGGTCCGGACACAATGCGGCGCTGCGGGCGGCGGCCGACTCAAGGGAATCCTGCGGTACACCGACGCGCCGCTGGTGTCTTCGGACATCGTCGGTGCTCGGCATCGTGCCGGCCTGCTGACGAAGGTTCGGTATGCAGGTCAAGGTAGTCGGCTGGTACGACAACGAATGGGGGCGCCAACCGTCTCGCGGATTTGACCGCGCTGGTGGCGTCGAAGCCCTGATAGCGGCCGTGTCCCGTCCGCCACGTGGGCTGGGAAACTTCATGGCTCGCGGTCCGTGGCAATGGTCCGTTCGATCACGTGCTGCAAAAAGCGGGAATCCCGCGTACGTCGCCAATGTCCTGAGAGGCACGCTTTGTTTCCCGTCCGAGCACACCGGCGGGCAATTCCGGTGCGCTCACCCGACACCGCCGCACTTGCCACCACGCCGGAGGTCAGTGTGCGCGGTAGGGTTGCGGCGCTGGTCACGGGCCCGCTATCGCTCGTCCGGCCAGGATGGTCGCGACGGTGCAGGTCCGTTGCGGGCAGTCCCACAGCCGTCGTTGGGCACCGAGGCCTCAAGTTGCCGGCACCGCCAGGCCAGCCTACGGTTCGCCCGACATTTGTGTCAGCACCATGTGCTGGAGCTTCGCTGCCCCCGACGCGGGGACGGTAGCGGGCAGCTGCGAGAGGGACAATTCACGTGACATTCGGGCATGCCGTTGACCGGCGACAGGGTCTGATCCAGCGACGCGGCGGTGCACGAGGACAAACCTGGCGATCCCGAACAGCCGCGGCGGCCGCGAGCGTGCTCGTGCTGGGGGGGGTATCGCTGACCACCGCTCCTGCGGCGCTGGCCGCAGGCTGCACCATCACCGACGGTCCTAGCCTGCAAGCCGCGGTCGACGGCGGCGGCACTGTCACCCTGTGCCAGAACATCACCTACACCAGCCCCGACAGCCCCGGCCTGACCATCCCAGCTGGCAAGACCGTGACTCTCGACCTCGCCGGGTTCACCCTCGACCTGACGGGTGCCGCTCGGTGGGCGGGCATCCAAACCGTCGACGCCACCTTGATCATCAACGGTCCCGGCACGCTCAAAGCGACCGGCGGCGACGGCATACCCGACAGCAGCGGTGGTGGCAGCGGGATCGGCGGCAGCGACTCCGGCAGCCTTTGCGATGGTGGCACACTCACGATCAACGCGGTCACCACTGTGGAGGCCACGGGCGGCCTCGGCAACGTCGACCATGGCGGCGGCAGCGGGATCGGCGGCTGCGGCGCCCATAATGGTGGTGGTGCTGGCGGCACGGTCACCATTAACGGTAGTACCGTGACCGCGACTGGCGGCGTCGGCGGCGGACTCGGCGGCGGCGTCGGCGGCGGCGGCCTCGGC
>NZ_JAAGNB010000579.1:0-9458 GCF_010550475.1 Amycolatopsis sp. SID8362 | reverse complement strand
ACCCGCGTGCCGGCGGAACAGGGCGCCGCCCGCGGCGAGGTCGCCGGCGCGGAGGGCGGCGAGCAGCTCCGCGTCCGCCGGGTCCTCGTCTGCTGTCCTCATCCGAACTCTCCGTGACCCCGCTGCACCCAAAGTAAGAGGTACGGCAGTGTACGCCATAGCGCCGCGCCGGTACACTCCGTGCCGATGACATCGACGGACAGGCCGAGGCCGCCCGATGGCCGGGCCGCGCGGTGGGCCGGGCAGCGGGAACGCCGCCGCGGCGAGTTCGTCGAGGCGGGCTTGCGCGCCATCGCGCGGTACGGGCCCGAGGTGTCCACCGAGCAGATCGCCGACGAAGCCGGGGTGGCCCGCACGCGCCTCTACCGGCACTTCGACGGCGCCGCCGACCTGCAGCACGCCATCGCCGTCCGGGTCGTGGAGCTGATCACCGCCGAGTTCGCGCCGCTGTGGACCCCCAGCGGTACGCCGATGGACCTCATCCGGACGGCGATCGGCGCGCACACCCGCTGGCTGGCCGAGCACGGCGCGCTCTACCGCTACCTCACCAAGCACGGCACGGACGCCGCCCCCGACGTCTTCGCCGACGGCAAGACGGCCATCGCCCGCCAGCTCACCGTCGTCTTCGAGCACTACCTCGGGCTCTTCGGCATGGACACCCGCGTCTGCGAGGCCGTCGCGTTCGGGCTCGTCGGCCTCGTGGAAACGAGCACCTCGCGCTGGCTGGAGAACCCCCGTGACGTCAGCCGCGCCGAGCTCGCCACCCTGCTGGCGCGCTGGGTCTGGGGCATCGTCGACGACACCCTGCGCGCGGGCGGCGTCGCGCTCGACCCGGACGCGCCGCTCGCCGTGGCCGACCTGACCCCGCGCTGACCGTCCACAGTGGAGTCCGGGTGCGCGGACGCGTTCCCGCCCTTACGATCGCGGCAAGCACGCGGGAGCGGGGGAGCGGATGGGCATCGGGGCCGGCACGTGGCTCGTCACCATCGGCGTCGTCCTGGCCCTGCTGGCCGTGGACCTCGTGCTCGCCGCGGTCCGGCCGCACCGGGTCGGGTTCGGCGAGGCCGTCGCGTGGTCGGTGGGCTACATCCTGGTCGCGGTGGCGTTCGGCGTCTGGCTCGCGCTCGCCCACGGCGGTGAGTCCGGCGCCGAGTACTTCGCCGGCTAC
This sequence comes from Amycolatopsis sp. SID8362, assembly GCF_010550475.1. Taxonomy (NCBI): domain Bacteria; kingdom Bacillati; phylum Actinomycetota; class Actinomycetes; order Pseudonocardiales; family Pseudonocardiaceae; genus Amycolatopsis; species Amycolatopsis sp. SID8362. The sequence continues at coordinate 8,290 of NZ_JAAGNB010000579.1, read as the reverse complement.
ATCGTCGAAAAGAGCCTGTCGGTCGACAACCTGTTCGTGTTCGTGATCATCATGACGACGTTCGCCGTCCCGGAGGAGCACCAGCACAAGGTGCTCACGTTCGGGATCGTCCTCGCGCTGGTGATGCGCGGGCTCTTCATCGCGCTCGGCGCGGCCCTGCTCGCCTTGTTCTCCTTCATGTTCCTGCTGTTCGGCCTGCTGCTGATCTTCACCGGCGTCCAGCTGTTCCGGCACCGCGACGCCGACCCCGACATCGAGGGCAACGTCGTCGTGCGCACCGCGCGGCGCGTGCTGCCGGTGTCGGAGACCTACGACGGCGGCCGGCTGACCACGAAGGTCGCGGGACGCCGGCTCGTCACCCCGCTGGTCGTGGTCCTGGTCGCGATCGGCGGCGTCGACCTGCTGTTCGCGCTCGACTCGATCCCCGCGGTGTTCGGCGTGACCGACGAGCCCTTCATCGTCTTCGCCGCCAACGCCTTCGCGCTGCTGGGCCTGCGCGCGCTGTACTTCCTCGTGAAGGGACTGCTCGACCGGCTCGTCTACCTCTCGGCCGGGCTCGCGGTGATCCTGGCGTTCATCGGGGTGAAGCTGATCCTGCACTGGGCGCACGTCGACGTCGACCCGCGCGTCCCCGAGATCGCCACGCCGGTCAGCCTCGCGGTGATCATCGGCGTGCTCGCCGTGGTGACCGTCGCCAGCCTGCTCAAGACCCGGCGAGACCCCGGGGCGAAGGCGCACCCGGGGTCGCTGCGCGGGTCCGCCTCAGACCGCGAAGACCTGTGAGTCGTCGGCGAAAGCCTTGAACTCCAGGGCGTTGCCGGCCGGGTCGAGCAGGAACATCGTCCACTGCTCGCCGGGCTGCCCGGCGAACCGGAGGTAGGGCTCGATCACGAACTCCGTCCCGGCGGCGCGCAGCCGCTCGGCGAGCGTGTGGAACTCCTCGACGGCGAGCAGCAGGCCGAAGTGCGGCACCGGCACGTCGTGGCCGTCGACCGGGTTGTGCACCCGCTCGGGCCGCGACGGCGCCAGGTGCGTGACGAACTGGTGGCCGTGCAGGTTCCAGTCGACCCAGGTGTCGGCGCTGCGGCCGGGCTCCAGGCCGAGGACTTCGCCGTAGAAGCGGCGGGCGGCGACGAGGTCGTCGACGGGCATGGCGAGGTGGAAGCGGGGGAGCGTCATGTCTTGATGTTAACATTACGACATGAGTGCTCAAGTGGCTCCCGCGCGCCGGCGCGGGCTGGCCGACGAGGTGGCCGACCGCATCCGCGACGCGATCTTCGACGGCGGGTACGCCCCGGGCAGCCAGCTGCGCGAGGTGGAGCTGGCCGAAGCGCTGGGCGTCAGCCGCGGGCCGGTGCGGGAGGCGCTGCTCAAGCTCGAGCGCGAAGGGCTCGTCCGCGGCGAGTGGCACCGGGGCACCACGGTCACCGCGCTGTCCGGCGAGGACGTCGCCGAGCTGGACAGCCTGCGGGCGGCGCTCGAGCAGCTCGCCGTCGCCCTGGTCGTCGAGCGTGCCCCCGATCTGGCGGAGATCGACGCCGTCGTCGCGCGGATGGAGCGAGCGGCCGACGAGCACGAGATGGTCCGCTGCGACCTGGCGTTCCACGACGCGGTCTACGCCGCCGCCGGCCACCGGCGCCTGCGCGAAGCCTGGGAGGCGATCCGCTCGCAGGTGCACCTGTTCCTGCTGACGCGGATCGGCGTCGAGTCCGAGGGCTACCTCGCGGGCATCCCCGCCGAGCACCGCGAGCTCGCGCAGGCGCTGCGGGCGGGCGACCGGGAGACCGCACTGGAGCTCTTCGCCGTGCATCGCCGCCACGCGTTCGAGATCCTGCGCGGGAGTTGACGGCGGCCTCCTCCGGCGCGGATCGTGGAGCGATGGCGACACGCATGGGCGCGCGGTTCACCGGCGATCTGGCCGCGCTGCGCTACGAACCGGTGGCGAAGCGGGTGCGGGCGGTCGCGAGTGGACGGACGTTCGCCGACTCGCGCCGGGCGGTGCTGGTCTGGGAACCGAAGCGGGTGGTGCCGTCGTACGCGGTCCCACTCCCGGACCTGCGGGCGACACTGATCCCGGCGAGCGGCGAGGAAGCGGCGGAGCACCCGGTGCGGCTGGCCGAAGGCGGTCCGCCGGTCCTCGACCCGCGGACCGCGTTCGCCGTGCACACCTGCGCCGGGGAACCGCTGACCCTGGCCGTCGACGACGTGACGTTGCCGGGCGCGGGGTTCCGGCCCGCCGACCCCGATCTCGACGGCCACGTCATCCTCGACTTCGCGGCCTTCGACGAGTGGCTCGAGGAAGCCGAACCGATCGTCGGCCACCCGCGGGACCCGTTCTCGCGCATCGACGTCCGGCGCAGTGACAGCCGGGTCCGGATCGAGGTCGACGGCGTCGTCGTGGCCGACTCGGGCGCACCGCGCATGCTGTTCGAAACCGGCATCACGACCCGCTTCTACCTGCCGCGCGAAGACGTCCGGATGGAGCTGCTCACGCCGTCGGACACCCGCACCACGTGTGCCTACAAAGGACACGCGAGCTACTGGTCGGTGGGCGCGCACGCCGATCTCGCCTGGACCTACGACGAACCGCTGTCCGACGCGCGGGACGTCGCCGGGTACATCGCCTTCCTCACCGAACGCGTCGACGTCTTCCTGGACGGGGAGCGGCAGCCGCGGCCGGTCACGCCCTGGTCAGAGCAGTAGGTCCGCCGGTCCGCCGACCTCGCGCACTTCGCCCGTGGATTCCAGGCGCTCCAACGGGTCCGCGTCCGGCAGCTCGCCGAGCGACAGCCCGGTCAGGTCGGCGATCCGGCGCACCGGGACCTGGTAGGTGCGGTACGCGCCGTAGTCGAACTCGCCCGTCGTCTCCAGTCCCTTGATCAGTTCTTCCTGGCTCAGCAGGTACGCCGTCGCGGACAGGGTGCCGTCGGTCTTCACCATCGCGACGACCTTCCAGAACTGGCGCGGCAACTGCACCCCGCGGTAGCGGTCGTCGTCCTCGGCGAGGACCGGGCCGGTCAGCACGGTGACCTTGAGGTCGTGGTTGTCCGCGTTGTTCAGCACGTAGTCCTCGAGCCCGGCCCACGTGGTCTTGTTCTGGTTGAAGTCCTTGTGCTGCGGCGAACAGTTCGTGAAGTGGAACGTGTCGTCGTTGCCGAGCTGGGCGATCGCCTCGGTCGCGCCCCACGCCGGGTCGAGCCGGCGGACCAGGTGGCCGCGGTCGAGCGGGTTGGCGCGGTAGATCTCCTCGCCGACCTGCTCGGCCTCGTCGACCCGCGGGTCCAGCGACCAGTGGTCGGCCTCGCGGTGCAGCGCCCGGCTGGTGCGCCCGTCGATGTTGACCGCGGTGAACATCGCGAGCCGCCGTTCCTTGTGCAGGACGACGCTGAAGTGGTGGTACGGCAGGACGTACCGCGGTTCGGCGGTCGCCTGCCGGTTGAGCGCGGCCAGCGGCACGAGCGCGGCGGGCAAGGTCGGCAGGGGCACGGTGTGCCCGGGGAGGAAGGCCGGGTCGTAGCCCTCGCGGTTGGAGTAGTCCGGGTCGATCCGGCCGGTCTCCGGCTCGGCGGCCGGTTCGGCGCGCAGCCGGATGTCGAACGGCATCGACACGGTGAGCACCGGCCGCTCGCCGTTGCCCGCGGCCGGTGCCGGTGCCGTGCGTTCGGACCGCGTGGACAGCCGGTCGACGAGGGCCTGCTCCGCGGCGGTGAACCGCTTGCCGCGCAGGAAGGCCAGCAGCTTGCTGACCCGGATGCCTTCGTTGATGAAGCGGCCGAGTTCGGCGTGGTCGTCGGCGGGGACGCTCGCGTGGTGCAGCGCCACGACCTCCCACTGGTCGTTGAACACCGGCGAGCCCGACGACCCGGGTTCGGTGTCGGTCTCGTAGTGCAGGAACTGCTCCAGGACGTCCACGACGCGGTTTTCCCGCAGGGCGACCTTCTTCTTGCCGCCCTTGGGGTGCTGGACGATGGTGACGAAGTCGCCGACGATCGCCTTGCCCTCGGTGCCGATCAGCCGGTTGTACCCGAAGCCGCTCAGCTCGTTGTCGGAAGCTCGCACGGCGACCAGCGCGAAGTCGAGGTCCTCGTCGGCGACGAAGAAGCGGTCCGGGTCCAGCCGGAACGCGTGCACCGGCCGGGGCAGGCCGTCGACGCCGTCCTGGTAGTCGAACTCGATCACGCTGAACCCGGCCGTCGCCGCGTCGGGCAGCACGTGGTGGTTGGTGAGCAGCAGTTCCGGCGACACCAGCGAACCCGTGCCGTAGCCGGTGAGCCGGCCGCGCTCGTCGCGGATGTTCACCCGGCCCACGGCCGCCGCCGCCCGGACGCCGCCTTCGAGGTAGCCGACGCCGAGCAGGTCGTCGGTGAGGATGATCCGTTCCAGGATCGCGCCCGCCGCCGCCATCGCCGCGGGCTCCCCGGCTTCGATCGCCGCCGGGTTCACCGGGCGGACGTCGGGGTGGTACCGGGCGAGCCGGTCGATCCGGGTGGCCACGCGGCGCGGCTCGTCGGCCCTGGCGATCCCGCCCGGCGTGCGCAGCAACGCGATCTTGGCCCGGCGTTCGACGGTGCGCCGCTCCGCCCGCGCGGCGGCGGCAGCTTCCTGATCGGACGGTCGTGCGGTCTTGACGTCCACGGTGGCCTCCCCGGACGAAGCGGAAATCACCGCGTTAGTCGCATGCTTTCGGGGACCGTTACAAGGGAATCGGGGAAAATAACCGCCCGCTAAGCGCGGACGGGCAGGACCACCGCCGACCCGGGATGGACCTCCTGGTCGGCTGCGCGCAGGGTGACCGCGGTCGCGTGCGGGTCGCCGGTTCCCGGATTCCTGGCGTAGCGCGGGAAAGCGCCGCTGGAGACCTGGACGCGGATGCGGTGCCCGCGCCGGAACCGGTGCGCGGTCGGCCACAGCGAGACGCGGACGGCGGCGAGTTCGTCCGCGTTCGTCAGGCTGGTGAGGCCGTCGCAGACATTCACCGAGCGGCCGTCCGGATCGACGTCGCACACCCGGACGAAGACGTCGGCGAACCGCAGGCTGGAGCGGAACCGGATTTCCGCGCTCACCTCGCCGACGATTTCCACGTCTTCGCCGAGCGCGGCCGTGGTGTAGGTGAGGACGTCGGCGCGGGCTTCCAGTGCCGCGTTGTCGACCCGGCCCGCGTCGGGGGCCATGCGCACGCCACCGGCCGCGGGGGTCGGGTCGGCGGGGTCGTAGCGGTAGCGGTCCGGCGTGGACCCGGCCGGTTCGCCCGCGGACAGCGCGCCGCCGGGCTGGAGGTGGAACCGTTGCGGCGCATAGCCTTCCGGTGGCCACGACGTGAAGTCGCGCCAGGCTTCCTCGCCCATCACGTACAGCCGGACCGGCGCCCGCTCCGGTGGTTCCTCGCCGCGGGCGTGCGCGAGCCCGAACTCCAGGGTTTCCCGGAGGGCCAGGCCCGCGCCGGCGAGCAGGTCGGCGCGGCCGGCGTGGGTCCAGGGCCCGACGGTGAGCCGCGGCCGCCGTCCGGCGTCCTGCAGCGCCCGGAAGTCGCGGAGCTGGCCGGGCAGGAAGATGTCGTACCAGCCGCCGATCGAGCTGACCGGCACGGTGACGCCGGCGACGCGCGTCCGGTGGTCGGCCGCAGCCCAGTGCGGGTCGTGCTCCGGCCGGGTGAGGATGTCCTGGAGGTAGTCGGAGCGGTGGCCGATGGCGACGACGTCGGCCTGGGCGAGCGGGAGGGTGGTCAGCGCCCGCGCGAGCTTCTTGGCCTGGCCGCGCTGCCGCAGCAGCGCGAACCGGCGCTCCTGGACCGCGACCTGGACGCCCCAGCCGAACGGCGTCTCCAGCGAAAAGCCGTCATCGCGCAGGAACTCCAGCGTCAGCCCGGATTCGGTGACGTGCGGGATCATCGCCTTGACCTGCGGCGGCAGGCGATCGGCGACGGCCCACTGCACGTACCCCAGGTAGCTGGCGCCGGTGAGCACGAGTGCGTCGCCGAACCACGGCTGCGCGAGCACCCAGTCCAGCGTCGCCAAGCCGTCTTCGCGTTCCTGGCGCAGCGGGTCGAAGACGCCGCCGGACCCGAAGCCGCCGCGCGTGCTCTGCACGAGCACCTGGAAGCCGCGTTCCGCCAGCGGCCGGGCCAGGATCGCGCCGAACACGCCGCGCCGGCCGTACGGGGTGCGCAGCAACGCGGTCGGCAGCCCGGTCCCCGTGCGCGGTGCCCACCGATCGGCGAGCAACTCGGCGCCGTCGGGCATCGGGACGCGCAGGTCCCGCTGGACGACGACGTCCCGGGTGGCCGGGGCGGGCAGGTCCAGCAGGCGTTCGACGAGGTGGCTGAGCGGCTTCACCGGGACTCCTTCGTGATCAGCTCGGTCACGACCGCGCGGACCCGCACCAGCCGGTCGGTGAACTCGGCGGCGTCGAGCGGTTCCGGCCCTTCGACGACCCAGGTGTTGACGACCGCGGCGGCACCGCCGGTCAGGAAGGCGGCCAGGTCTTCGACGCCCTGCGCGTCGAGCCGGTCGCCGAGCACCCGGCCGATGTGCTGCCGGTTCAGCGGCAGGAACACGCTGGTCAGCGCCTTGTTCAGGGCGAACGCGGCCGGGCCGGTGAGCAGGGCCCGGTAGAACCGCCGGTGCGCGGCGAAGTGCCGGGCGAGGGCGAGCAGTCCCGCGCGCTCGTCGGGTGCGGGCAGGCCGTCGAGGAGCTCGCGCCGGACGAGGTCGAGCGCGGCTTCGAGGACGAGCGCGTCGCGGTCGCCGAACTGCTGGTAGAGCACCTGGCGGCTGACGTCGGCGGCGTCGGCGATGTCGGAGACCGGCACGGCGGCCGTCCCGCGCTCGCTGACGAGGTCGACGGCGGCCCGCATCAGCGCGGCGCGCGACCGGCGCACCCGGCGGTCCTTGGCGGGCGCTTCCGTCGTCCAGTCGGCTGACATGTGTTCGATAATGAACAGGTGTCAATGAAAAGGCAAGCGTGCGAGCATGCACCCATGTCTTCGATCATGCGGGCGTTCGTGCTGACCGGGCCCCGGCAGTACGCCGTGCGGGAGGTGCCCGCCCCGGCGGCCGCGCCGGGTGAGGTCGTCGTCGACGTCGAACGGGCCGGCGTGTGCGGCACCGACGTCGAGTTCTTCACCGGCGAGATGCCCTACCTGCACGACGGCCACGCCGCCTACCCGATGCGGCTCGGGCACGAGTGGGCGGGCACGGTCTCGGCGGTCGGGGACGGCGTCGACTCCGCGTGGCTCGGCCGGCGGGTCATGGGCGACACGATGCTCGGCGACCGGACGTGCCGCCGCTGCCGCCGCGGCCACCAGCACACCTGTGAGCAGCGCGAAGAGGTCGGCATCCGCGGCGGCCGGCCCGGGGCGCTGGCGGAGCAGATCGCGGTCCCGGCGTGGTCGCTGCACGCGTTGCCGGACTCGGTCGACGCCGTCCTCGGTGCCCTCGTCGAACCCGGCGGCAACGCCCTGCGCGCGGCGCGGGCGGCCGGGACCGGCCCGGGGGACCGGGCGCTGGTGCTCGGGCCGGGGACGATCGGGCTGCTGACGGCGATGTTCCTGCAGGCGGCGGGCGCCGAGGTGCACTTGATGGGCGTGGCCGGCCTGGACTTCCCGCGCAGCCTGGGTTTCGACGGCGTCTGGACCCGGGAAACGCTGCCGGACCTGCCGTTCGACGCGGTCGTCGACGCCACCGGCGCGGCCGGGGCACCCGCGCTCGCCGTGGACCTCGTGGAGCCCGCCGGCCGGGTCGTCTACATCGGACTCTCGGGCGACCCCAGCCGGGTGGACACGCGTGCGCTCGTCTTCAAGGACGTCACCGCGGTCGGCGTGCTGTCGGCGTCCCCGGGCCTGGCCGAGGCGATCGAGGCGTACGCGAGCGGAGCGGTCGACCCGCGGCCCCTGGTGGGGGCGACCGTCGGCCTCGACGGGGTGGGCGCGGTGCTGGCGGGGGATCGGATCGGGGGCGCCGGCCCGAAGGTCCACATCGACCCGCGGCGTTAGGTCTTCGGCGAGGCGAGCGTGGTCGGCCGGGAGCGGCCGCGCAGCGTGACCTCGTCCTTGGCCACCCACTCCGCCGCCTCGGTCTCGCTCGCGGACTCGACCGCCGTCCAGGAAGCCAGGAGGCGGGCGGGCGCGTTCTTGGCCAGCTCGGTCAGCCGCGCGGCTTCGTTGACCGGGTCGCCGATCACCGTGTACTCGAAGCGGCGCGGGTCGCCGACGTTGCCCGCGACCGCGTCCCCGGTCGCCACGCCGATGCCGGCCGGGCCGTCCGGGACCTCTGCGGCCAGGCGGCGGGCGATC
>NZ_JAAGNB010000536.1:0-6558 GCF_010550475.1 Amycolatopsis sp. SID8362 | reverse complement strand
TCAGCGCGACCGGCGCGGCGACGCCCGCCGCGAGCGCGGCCTTGAGCACCGTCTTGCGGCTGAGCTTGTTCTCTTCGTCCATGCCTTGCTCCTCGTGGGGGCGTCGGGGATCCCCTCGAACGTAGGCAGCGCACCGGCCGGGCGACGATGGACTGGACCGGTCAGTCGTGGTGAATCTCCCCGCCGCGCCGGAAGTCGCCGGGGCTGAGCCCGGTCTCCCGGCGGAAGAACCGGCAGAAGTAGGCCGGATCGGCGAACCCGACGCGGCTCGCGACCTGCCGCACGGTGAGGTCCGTCCGGAGCAGGAACCGTTGCGCCTCCCGGGTCCGGGCCTCGCGCAGCAACTGCGCGGCGGTGCGTCCGGTCGCCGCCTTCACCGCTTCGGTGAGGTGACCGGGGGTGACGCCGATGCGTTCGGCGTGCGCGGTCACCGACCACAGCCCGAGCTCGGTGCGGGCCGCGAGCCGCGCGAACTCCGCCGCCACCGCCCCGGCGGGCGCGGGCGGCGCTTCCGGTGTCCCCGGCAGCCGTCCCGCCCGCACGACGAGGACGTGCAGCAGCGCGCGCAGCACCGACTCGGTGTCGTCGCCACCGCGCCGGTATTCGTCCTCCAGATCGGCGATCAGCCGGGTGACACCTGCGTTCGCGCGGGCGTCGAGTTCCAGCCACGGCCGTGCGCTCAGCCGGCGCAGCAGCTCGCGGTCGGCCGGGTAGTCGAGGAGGAAGTCGTCGGTGAACACGACGACGTGCCCGTCGAGGCCGCGGACGTCGGCCCACTGGTGCACCTGACCCGGCGCGATGAAGCCGAGGTGCGGCGGCCGCAGCGGCCAGCGCGCCAGCTCGACGACGTGCGCGCCGGTGCCGCCGGTGACGTGCACGAGCTCGTGGAAGGTGTGCCGGTGCGGGAACTCCGCGCGCGACAGCGGACCGAGCGCGTCGAACGTGCCGACGGCGATCGGCGGCGCGTGCGGAGCGGGCACCTCCAGCCGGTGCATCGGCAGTTCGCCCGCCCGCGGCGTCGGACAGGGCGTCCCCAGCGGAACGGTGGTACCGCGCATGGCCGAAAAGTCTAGACCAATTACGGGGCGATTCGTCCCGTTGTACCCCGATGATCGCAATCCGAACGTCGGACGCGAAAACGGGGCCGGTCCACAGTGGACCGGCCCCGTTCACGGGTCTTGCCTACGCGCGGCTGCGACGCCGGTTGACCAGCAGCATCAGCGCGCCGCCGCCCAGCAGCAGGCCGCCGACACCGAACGGAACCGCGGCGTCGACACCGGTGTTGGCCAGGTCGCCGCCACCGGACTGCGCGCCACCCGGGGTGGTCGGCGCCGGGCTGGTGGCCGGGGTGCCCGCCTCGGTCCAGCTCGCGGCCGCCTTCGCGGTCACCTGGGTCTTCTCCGAGTCGGCGACGATCAGCGACTGCGCCGGCTTCTTGGCGTAGTTGTCGGCGACGAACAGGCGGCCGGTGTCCAGCTCGCCGGTGACCTTGAGCGAGAACGAGCCGTTGCCCGGCTTCGCGTCCGCCGGGACGTCGACGAACAGCTTGCTGCCGTCCTTGACGTCGGCCGACTTCAGCTCCTTGCCGTCGGCGTCGGTGACCTTGACGCCGTCGGGCAGCTCGGTGCTCAGCGACGTGATGTCACCGGAGGTGGCGACGCTGAACGGGCCGATCTTGGTGCCCGCGGCGCCTTCGGTCTTGTCCGCGGCGATGTTCAGGGTCGGCTTCGGCTGCTGCGCGATGCCCTTGTTCTCGTCACCGGTCAGGTAGCCGTACAGCGCGGCGACGTCGGCGTTGGCCTCGGCCGGGTTGTTCTCGGCCAGCGGCTTCGTGAGGTTCAGGTTCACGCCGTCGCTGAAGTGCCACACGGCGGCCTGCGTCGCGGCGATGGCCTCGCGCTCGGAGATGCCGTCGTTGACCTTGACGCCGGCCTTCGACAGCGTGCTGCCCAGCGCGTCCAGCCCGACACCCGGGTAGCCGTGGTGCAGCACCCAGTTGATCTTCGCGCTGTTCTTCTCGAAGGGCGAGTTCTCGGCGGGGTACTTGTTCCACGGGCGCTCGACCATGTCGACGTCGGTGCGCATGCCGACGGTGATCTGCACGCAGTAGAGCTTGAGCGTGCTGCCGTCGGACAGCTTCAGCGAGAACAGCTTGGTGATGTAGTCGCCGCCGCCGTCGAGGTTGAGCCGGTAGCCGACGGTGCCGGCGTTTTCGCTGACCCGGCCGCGCGCCGCGCCGTCGTCCGCGAGGGCCGACGGGGCGCCGACCATGACCGCGGCGGCCGCGGCGAGCACCGCGATCCCGCCACGCACGAGAGTGGACCTGACCTGCATAAATCTCCTATCCGAGCCCGAACCACGACGTGGGGGCCGCGCAGATGACAGACGTCGATCGCGGCGGCCACCGATTCGGGTGAGTGATCACCCGGTCAAGCGAGTCCGGAGCTTACACAGACCGCACAAGTACTACTCAGGGTGCCCCCTTAAACACGAATGTGCCCGAATGGCCGCGAAAACTGCCTTGAAAAAGGCCGCCGACGCCGTTCTTTCCGGACCCGGCGGCGGCGCGGCGGCGATTCATCGCCGTTACCCCGAACGGCGCAACCCCGAAGCCATCCGGCCGATGACCGCCGTGTATTCCGCCTTCAGCCGCGCTTTGTCCACATCGGACGCTTCGGCCAGCGCCATCCCGGCCGTGCCGAGCATGCCGAACACCAGCCGGGTCGTGGTTTCCAGGGGCTGGCCGTCGAGGTCGCCGTCGTCCACCAGCGCCTTGATCAGCTGCTCGACGAGGCCGTACGCGAACTGCTCCTCGGCCGCCTGCCAGCGCGGCCAGCCCAGCGCGATCGGGGCTTCCTGCCAGACCAGCCTGCCGTACACCGGGTCGCAGCAGCGGTCGAGGAACGCGTCGAGCGCGGCGAAGGCCGCCGTCCACGGATCGTCCGCCTGGGCCGCCGCGGCCGCGGACAGTTCCATCGCCCCGGTTTCGAGCTGCTCGAACACCGCCTCGAAAAGCGCCGTCTTGTTCGCGAAGTGGTGGTAGATCGCGCCGCGCGTCGCCTGGATGTCGGCGGCGATGTCCTCCAGCGCCGTGCCGCCGAAGCCGTGCTCGGCGAACCGGCGGGTGGCCGCCGACAGCAGGGCGGCCCGGGTGGCCTCGGAGTACTGCTCCCGCCGGCTCTTGACGGTCGACATGCGCCGAGCATACGACATACACTGTGTATGTCACCGACACGGCGTAGGTATCTCTGGGGGCTTGCGATGACGAACACCGACGAGCTGCTCTTCAACCCGTTCGCGCCAGGGTTCTTCGAAGACCCGTACGCGCAGTACAAACTGCTTCGCGACGAGGATCCGGTGCAGCAGCACCCGCTGGATTTCTGGTTCGTCTCGCGCTACGAAGACGTTTCGGCGCTGCTGCGCGCCGGGCTCTCGGTGGAGATGCGGAACCTGGCCGCGGGCCCGTTCCTCGACCAGCAGGCCACGCTGACCCCGGACGGCGAACCCGGCGTGCTGAACCTGTCGATGCTCGACCGCGACCCGCCCGACCACACCCGCCTGCGCTCGCTGGTGACGAAGGTGTTCACCCGCCGGGCGATCGCGGCGCTCGAACCGCAGATCGTCGCGCTGGTCGACGCCTCGCTGGACCGGATGGCCGAAAAGGGCACGTCGGACCTGGTCGAGGAACTGGCGTTCCCGCTGCCGTTCGCGGTGATTTCGACGATGCTCGGCATGCCGCCCACCGACCACGCGCGCATCCGCGAGCTGAGCGGAACCCTGGTGCGCTCCCTGGAGATCGTGGCCGACGACGAGACGATGCGGGCGATCGCGGCGGCGGACGCGGAGCTGTCCGCCATCACCCGTTCGGTGATCGAGTGGAAGCGCGACCACCCGGCGGACGACCTGCTGACGGCGTTGATCGCGGCGGAGCACGACGGCCAGGTCCTCGACGGCGACGAGCTGGTGGCCCAGGTGGTCCTGCTCTACGTGGCCGGTCACGAGACGACGGTCAACCTGATCGCCAACGGCGTGAACGCGTTGCTGCGGAACCCGGACCAGCTCGCGCTGCTGCGTTCGCGGCCCGAGCTGGCGCCGAACGCGGTGGAGGAGTTCCTGCGGTACGACTCCCCGGTGCAGCAGACCCGGCGGATCACGACTTCGCCGTATTCGGTGGCGGGCAAGGAAATCCCGGCGGGCACCTTCGTGCTGGCCTGCCTGGCTTCGGCCAACCGCGACGAGCGGTTCTTCGGCCCGGACGCCGCCGAGCTGCGCCTGGACCGCGCGGAGGCCCGCCACCAGGTGTCGTTCGGCGCCGGACCCCACCACTGCCTGGGCGCGGCACTGGCCCGGCTGGAGGGTCAGGTGGCGATCAGCCGGCTGGTGCGGCGGTTCCCGGACCTGGGGTTCGCGGGGAAGCTGGAGTGGAACGGCCGGATCAACCTGCGCGGCCCGGCGAAGTTCCCGGTGACCGTCCACGGTTGAGCCCGACCAGCGTTTCCGGCTTCAGCGAGGGGGATCCGGCCGGAGGGTCCGGGGGAGGCCGAAGTAGGGGGCGACGGTGGTTTCGAAGTGGGTGAGTTCGCTGATTCCGCCGGTGGTGCAGGTGGCCACCAGGACTCCGGTGCACCGCAGGAGGTCGGTCCGCGGATCGCTGCTGTATTCGCCCCAGGCCGGCTGGCCGTTCGCTCGGGTGGGGATCAGGCGGCTGATCGTGCAGCCCTGGCCGTAGGCGGCGGTGAAGAAGCGGCCGGCGGATTCGGGGCCGCGGTACTCGAACGGCAGTGGCGGCATCTTGACCCAGACGTCGTCGGTCATCAGCGCGATCAGGGCCGGGACGTCGTGCGCGGTGAAGGCGGTGACGAAGCGGTCGGTCAGCGCGCGTTCGTCCGGTCCGCCGGGAACGGGTGCGGGCCGGTCGGGGGTGTGGGTGGCCTGGAGGGTCGCCCTGGCTCGTTTGAGGGCGCTGGTGACGGCGCTTTCGGTGAGGCCGAGCAGGTCGGCGGTCTCGGCGGCGCGGTAGCCGAGCACGTCGCGCAGCAGCAGGACCGCCCGCTGGTTGGGCGGGAGGAGCTGGACGGCGGTGACGAACGCCAGCGAGATCGCCTCGCGGGATTCGTAGCGGGCCTCGGGGCCGGGGTTGTCGTCGGGAAGACCGTCCAGGAGCAGATCGGGGTAGGGCTGAAGCCACGGGAGCTCGCCCAGCCGGGTCGGCTGCGGGTCCGGCGCCACCGGTGCGGGTGCGGCCGCGGGCCTGCGGGCGCGTAGCGCGTTGAGACAGCGGTTGGTGACGATGCGGTGCAGCCAAGTCCGCACCGAGGACCGGCCCTCGAAGCCGTCCAGGCCCAGCCAGGCCGACAGCAGGGCTTCCTGGACGGCGTCTTCCGCGTCCTGCAGCGATCCCAGCATGCGGTAGCACAGCAGGTGGAGCTCGCCGCGATACGGCTCGACCAGCGCCGCGAAGGCGTCCCGGTCGCCCGAACGAGCTTGTTGCAGCAGATCCGCCGCCATCGTTCACCTCCGTAAGCCGACACCTGTACCGACACCGGCCGGCGGCGAAACTGGGCGGTCCGCCACCGCCCAGTTTTACCCACCCGGCGGGTCTGTGGTCTGTGCAAGCCGGCAATGGAACGGAGATCCGCCATGAACCTGCCACCGATCGTGTCCGCCAGCGAATGGGAGATCGCGCGCCAGGCGCTGCTGGTCAAGGAGAAGGAACTGACCCGCGCGCACGACGCGCTGGCCGCCGAACGCCGTCGCATGCCCAGGATGGAGGTGGCGAAGCCCTACCGCTTCGAGGGCCCGGACGGCCCGGTGAGCCTGCTGGACCTGTTCGAGGGACGTCGTCAGCTGATCGTCTACCGCTTCTTCTTCGAGCCGGGCGTCTCGGGCTGGCCGGAGGGCGGCTGCCCGGGCTGTTCGATGATGGCCGACCAGGTCGCCCACCTCGCGCACCTGAACGCCCGCGACACCACGTACGTCCGGGTGTCGCGGGCGCCGCAACCCGACATCGAGCGGCTGAAGGCGCGGATGGGCTGGGACGCTCCCTGGTACACCATGACCGACGGCTTCGACGTCGACTTCGGCGTGGACGAGTGGCACGGCACCAACGCCTTCCTGCGCGACGGGGACCGGGTGTTCCGGACGTACTTCCTCAACCACCGCGGTGACGAGGCGCTCGGCAGCACGTGGAGCTATCTCGACCTCACCGCCCTCGGCCGCCAGGAGGATTGGGAGGACTCACCCGAGGGCTACCCGCGGACCGGGGCCTACGAGTGGTGGCGGCGCCACGACGAGTACGTCTCCGACACCGACCCGTGGGAGGGCACGCTCGACGAGCGGGTCGCCGCGCTCCGGGCACACGCGCGCGGTTCGACCGCGGACGCGTGATCGTCGCGCTGAGCGTGGTCACGGCGGCCACCGTGACGGGGGCCGCCGTGGCCAGGTGGCGTCCGGGACGGCAGGAGGTGTTGTCCGGGGCGGCGGCGGGCGCGTTGCTGGTGCTCGCCGGCTTGCACCTGCTCCCCGACGCCTGGCAGGACGCCGCGGCCGCGGGTCTGT
>NZ_JAAGNB010000493.1:0-9156 GCF_010550475.1 Amycolatopsis sp. SID8362 | reverse complement strand
GCACGGTGCCGCGCGCCGAGCGCGCCGACGTCCGCGGGGCCACCAGCAGCCCGGCCGCGTAGCCTGCGGTCGAGAGCCCGCCGAGCACGCCGATGCCGATGGTGGTCAGCCCGAACGTCTCGCTGAACCGCGGCACGAACAGCCCGTAGGCGTACCGCGCGAACCCGTAGCAGAGGGCGATGACCCCCGCGCCGGCCGCGGCGAGGGGCCACCAGGACGTCGTCTCTTCCGTCTTGGTCGCCATGCCACCATCAGACAGACCGGTCTGTTTGCTGTCAAGGGCTGGTACGGTCGTGGCAGGTGAAGCGCCAGACCGGGAGGTGTGATGGGCCGGACTCGCCCCGGCGACGCGCGGGGGAAGGTGCTCAAGGCCGCGTCGACGCTGTTCTACCGGGACGGCATCCACGTCGTCGGCGTCGACACGGTGGCGGCGGAGGCGGGTGTCACGAAGGCGGCCCTGTACGGCAACTTCGGTTCGAAGAGCCGGCTCGTGGTGGCGTACCTGCGCGAGCGTGACCGCGCGTGGCAGGAGCAGGTCGACGAGATCACGGCGGCGCACGCGGCCCCGCGCGAGCGGGTGCTGGCGGTGTTCGACGCGTACGAGGAGTGGCTGTCCCGGGACGGGTATCGAGGGTGCGCCTTCCTCAACGCGACTTCGGAGTTCCCCGACCCGGCCGACCCGGTGCGCGAGGTGGTCCGCCACCACAAGACCGCGCTGCACGGGTACCTGCGGGCGCAACTCGCGCGGGCCGGGGTCGAGCGGGCTGAGCGGCTGGCCGATGAGCTGATGCTGGTGCTCGAGGGTGCCGCGGTGCAGTCGGTGGTCGCCCAGGACGCAGGTCCGTTCCGCACGGCGAAGCGGCTGGCCACGTCGATGCTCGACGACTGACCGGCTCCGGGCCTGCCACGGAGGCTTGCCCGACACCGCAGGGCCGCCCGATGCGACTTTGCTGCCCCGGCCTGACCGCACGCTGTCCGGTTCTGTCTCTTGACTCCCCACCCCACCCACGCGCACCATACCCGCGTAGTAATTCGAATTATCACCGCGCGGGGAAGGCTTCATGAGGGAACTGGGCACCGAGATTCTCATCGTCGGCGGTGGACTCGGCGGCGTCGCCGCCGCGCTGGCCGCCGCCTCCCGTGGCCGGCGGGTCGTCCTGACCGAGGAGACCGACTGGCTCGGCGGCCAGCTCACCGCGCAAGCCGTTCCGCCGGACGAAAACCCGTGGATCGAGCGGTTCGGGTCGACCCGCACCTACCGCGAGCTGCGCGCCGGCATCCGCGACCACTACCGCCGCCACTACCCGCTCCGCGCCGAAGCCGCGAAGCACGCCGAACTCAACCCCGGGGCCGGGAAGGTCAGCAAGCTCTGCCACGAGCCGCGGGTGGCGCTCGCGGTCATCGAAGCCATGCTCGCGCCGCACGTCAGTGCCGGGCGGATCCAGGTCCTGCGCCGCCACCGGCCCGTCGCGGTGCACACCGACGGCGACCGGGTCGACGCCGTGGTCATCGAGAACGACGAAGACCGCGTCGTCGTCAAAGCCCAGTACGTCCTCGACGCCACCGAGAACGGCGACCTCCTGCCGCTCGCCGGCACAGAGCACGTCACCGGTGCCGAATCCCGAGCCGAACACGGCGAGCCGCACGCGCCGGAGAAAGCCGACCCCGCCAACCTGCAAGGCATCACCTACTGCTTCGCGGTTTCCCACCACGAAGGCGAAAACCACGTCATCGACAAGCCCGGGATGTACGGCTTCTGGCGCGACTACCAGCCGGACTTCTGGCCCGGCCCGCTGCTCGGCTTCGTCGCCCCCGACCCGCGGACCCTCGAACCGGTCAAGCGCACCTTCGTGCCGAACCCGCCCGGCGACCCGCTGGCCGTCAGCGCCGACCAGAGCGCCGACGCCGGCGACAAGGAGCTGTGGACGTTCCGCCGCATCCTCGCCCGCGGCCTGCACACCGACGGCGCGTTCGACTCCGACGTCACGCTGGTCAACTGGCCGCTCAACGACTACTGGCTCAAGCCCGCCCTCACGATCCCCGGCCACACCACCGAGGCCGACGTGGAGACCGCGCACCACGAAGCCAAGCAGCTCAGCCTGTCCGTCCTCTACTGGCTGCAGACCGAGGCACCCCGCTCGGACGGCGGCACCGGCTTCCCCGGGCTCAAGCTCCGCCCCGACGTCACCGGCACGGCGGACGGGCTCGCGAAGTCCGCGTACGTCCGCGAAGCCCGCCGCATCAAAGCCGTCACGACGGTCACCGAGCACGACGTCTCGGCCGAGATCCTCGGGGTCGACGGCCGGGTGCGCCGCGCGGACGCCGTCGGGGTCGGCAGCTACCGGATCGACCTGCACCCGTCGACCGGCGGGGACAACTACATCGACGTCGCCAGCGTGCCGTACGAGATCCCGCTCGGCGCGCTGCTGCCCGTCCGCACGCGGAACCTGCTGCCCGCGGGCAAGAACATCGGCACCACGCACATCACGAACGGCTGCTTCCGGCTGCACCCCGTCGAGTGGAACATCGGCGAGGTCGCCGGGCTGCTCGCGGCCTTCGTCATCAGCGAGGACGTCGAGCCGAAGGCCGTGCGCGAAGACACCCGGCTCTTCGAGGACTTCGCGCGCGTGCTGGATGCCGCCGGGGTGGAACGCCGGTGGCCGGAAGTGCGGGGGTACTGACCGTGCCGCCGGTAAGGTCTGGCGGAGTCGCGCGAGAAGGAGTCACGGATGACGGCGGGTTCGGGCCGGGTCACGCAGGCCCAGGTGGCGCGCCTGGCCGGCGTCTCGCAGGCCGTCGTGTCCATGGTGCTCAACGGCTCCGACAGCCTGCGGATCACCCCGGAGACCCGCGACCGCGTGCAGCAGGTGCTCCGCGAAACCGGCTACACCGTGGACATCATGGGCCGCCGGCTGCGCGGCGGGTCCAACCAGATCCTCGGCGTGTTCACCTACGAGTCGGTGTTCCCGTCCGGGGTGGCCGACTTCTACCGGCCGTTCCTGCTCGGCATCGAGGAGGAGGCCGAGCAGCAGGGCTTCGACCTGCTGCTGTTCACCAGCGGTGGCCGCCGCGACGGGCGCCGCCGCATCTACGAAGCGGGCACGAACCGGCTGCGCATCGCCGACGGCTCGATCCTGCTCGGCAGGCACAACGACCCCCACGAGCTCGCGCAGCTGGTGGAGGAGCAGTTCCCGTTCGTGTTCGTCGGCCGCCGCGAGTCGCCGACCGGGCCGATCAGCTACGTCGGCGCGGACTACGTTGCCGCCACGCGTGAGGTCCACGAGTGGCTGTGGAGCCTCGGGCACCGCCGGATCGGGCTGCTCAGCGTCACCGAGGAGAACGAGCCGACGCTCGACCGCCGCGCCGGGTACGAGGCCGCCGCGCGCAAGCACCGGCGTCCGCCGCTGGTGTTCCTCGCGGAAGATCCGGCGATCGCGTTGCGGCAGGCGCGTGAGGAAGGCGTGACGGCGTTGCTCGTCGAGAGCTCGGCGATGGCCGACGGCATCCTGGCGTGTGCGCACGACCTGGGGCTGAGCGTGCCCGAGGACCTCTCGCTCGTCGTGCTGGGCGACGCCGACCCGTCGCAGCAGCCGCACGCGCACGCCGTGCCGAGCACCGCGACCGACTGGTCGATGTTCCGCATCCCGCGCCACGAAATGGGCGTGCACGCCGTGCGCGTGCTCGTCGAGCTGTTGAAGAAACCCCAGTCGCGCCAGCTGCTCCTGCCGTGCACGATCCACGAGGGCGCCACCGCGGCCGGACCCTCCACAACAGACTCCCGCTGAGGCCGAACGGCCTGTTGACAGTGCGGTGGGCGGCGCTTACCGTCCCTGCTAATTCGAATAACCAGGAGGCATCGTGGCCTACCGGAGAATCCGGCTGCTCGCCGCGGCCCTGTCCGCCGTCGCACTGGCTTCGACGGCGTGCTCGGGCGGCGCCGTCGACGACAAGAACATCGCACTGCGCATGACCGTCTGGACGACGGACAAGAACCAGCTAGCCCTCTTCGACTCCATCGCCACCGAGTACCGCAAGGCCCACCCGGAGGTCGCGTCGGTCAAGTTCGACGTCGTCCCGGGCGACACGAGCGCCTACTCGGCCGCGCTCACCACCCAGCTCTCCGGCGGCAACCCGCCGGACCTCGCGTGGATCCTCGAGCGCGACGCGCCCGACTTCGTCCAGTCCGGCGCGCTCACCGACCTCAAGCCCACTTTGGACGCGGCCGCCGGGTACAACGCGGCCGAACTGGTCCCGTCGGCGACGAAGCTGTGGACCAAGGACAGCGGCCTTTACGCCTTCCCGTTCTCGACCTCGCCGTTCGGCATGTTCTACAACAAGAACCTGCTCACCAAGGCCGGGATCACCGAGACACCCGACCAGCTCGTCGCGAGTGGACAGTGGAACTGGGACGCGGCCAAGCGGATCGCCACCCAGGTCGCCGCGAAGGACACCGGCAAGGCGGGCCTGGTCATCCGCGAGTTCGAGTACAAGCAGTGGGTGCTGCTCGCCTCGGTGTGGCGTGGCTTCGGCGCCGACGCCTGGGGACCGGACGGCAAGACGTGCGGGTTCACCTCGCCGGAGATGACGTCCGCGATGACGTTCCTGCACCAGGCGATCTTCACCGACAAGGCGCTGCCCGGCCCGGGCACGACGGCGGACTTCTTCGCCGGGGAAGCCGGCCTGACGATCGCGCAGATCAGCCGCGCCGGGCTGCTGAAGGCCAAGCCGTTCGAGTGGGGGATCGTCCCGCTGCCCGCCGGGCCGAAGGCGAACGCGCAGGTCATCGGCCAGGCCGGGATCGGCGTCCCGGTGAAGGGCAAGCACGCCAAGGCCGCCGCGGACTTCCTCGCCTTCTTCACCAACCCGGCCAACTCGGCGAAGCTCGGCCAGTACTTCCCGCCGGCCCGCGAAAGCCTGCTCAACGCGGCCACCCTGGCCAAGGCGAACCCGTTGTTCAGCCAGGAGCAGCTGCAGAACGTCGTGGTGGACGGGATCAAGACCGGCGCGGTGCTGCCGTCGCACACCGGCAGCGCGCGGATCGCGTCGCTCGTGCAGTCCGCTTTGGACCCGATGTGGAAGCCGGACGCGAACGTGCCCGCCGCGCTCGCCGGGGTCTGCCAGGCCATCGACCCGGCGCTGAGCCAATGACCTGGACGTCGAAGAAGCGCGAAGAGCTGGCGGGGTGGCTGTTCATCGCCCCGCAGGCTCTCGGCTTCCTCGCTTTCGTGGTGGCACCGCTGGTCGCGGTGGTCTGGTACAGCTTCCAGGACGTCAACCTCCTCGCCGGGACCTCGACGTTCGCGGGGGCGGACAACTACGCGAAGCTCTTCGACGACCCGACCGCGCCGAAGGTCGCCCGCGCGACGGCGATCTTCTGCGTCGGCCTGGTCGTGCTGAACCTCGCGCTGGCGCTGTCGCTGGCGTTGCTACTCAACCTGAAACTGCGTGGCACCACGGTGTTCCGCACGGTCTTCTTCTCACCGGTGGTCATCACGCTCGTCGCCTGGACGATCGTGTGGAACTTCCTCCTGCAGGACAACGGCGGGATCAACTCGCTGCTGCAGACGATCGGCGTCGACGGGCCGAACTGGCTGCGCGGCAACGGCACCGCGATGCTCTCGGTGATCGTGGTGCAGGTGCTGAAGAACGTCGGGCTCAACATGGTGCTGTTCCTCGCCGCGCTGCAGGGCATCCCGTCGTCCGTCATGGAGGCGTCGCAATTGGACGGTGCCGGTCCGTGGCGGCGGTTCCGGTCGGTGATCCTGCCGATGATCAGCCCGACCACGTTGCTGACGGCGATCATCACCGTCGCCGGCGCGCTGCAGGTGTTCGCGCAGATCCAGGTGCTGACCCTGGGCGGGCCCGCCGACAGCACCAACGTCCTGGTCTTCTACTTCTACCAGCAGGCCTTCGCCAACCACGACCTCGGCTACGGCTCGGCGCTGGCCGTCGTGCTGTTCCTCGTCATCCTGGTGCTCACGCTGCTGCAGTGGCGGATGCGGAGGCGGTGGGTGTTCCATGAGTCGTAGGGCGAAGATCGCCTGCTACGCGGTGATGGTCGTGCTGGCCGTGCCGTTCGTGTTCCCCACCTGGTGGATGATCACGGCGTCGCTGCTGCCGGCCAACGAGGTGCTCGCCTACCCGCCGAAGCTGTTCCCGAACCAGCCGCAGTGGGAGAACTACCGTACGGCTTTCACCGACTTCCCGTTGGCACAGCAGTACTTCAACAGCCTTTACATCGCCGTGCTCGTCACGCTCGGCACGATGTTCTTCTCCTCGCTGGCCGGGTACGCGTTCGCCCGCATCCGGTTCCGCGGCGAGAAGCTGTTCGCGTTGATCCTCATCGGACTGATGGTGCCGAGCGAGGTCACGATCATCCCGCTGTTCCGGGTGGTCGACGACCTCGGCCTGACGAACACGCACTGGCCGCTCATCGTGGTCCCGATCTTCGGGGCGCCGAGCGTGCTGGCGACGTTCGTGATGCGCCAGTTCTTCATCACCATCCCGAACGAACTCGAGGAGGCGGGTCGGCTCGACGGCCTCTCGCGGTTCGGGCTCTACCGGCGCGTCGCCCTGCCGATCGCGAAACCCGCGCTGGCCGCGGTCGCGATCTTCACCTTCCTCAACACCTGGAACTTCTTCCTGGAACCGCTGGTCTACCTGACCGACAAGGACATGTTCACGCTGCCGGTGGCGCTGACGCAGTACGTCGACGTCTACGGCGGCCACCTCTGGAACGTCCAGCTCGCCGCCGCGACCACGACGGTCGTGCCGGTCCTGATCGTCTTCATCATCGCGCAGCGCCAGTTCGTCGAAGGGCTCGCCCAAAGCGGCCTCAAAGGCTAGGAGGCAATCGTGATCGATCGCAGAACCTTCCTCGGCGGGGCCACCGCCGCCGCCGTGCTCGCCCTCGCGGGGACGGCATCGGCCGCGGTACCCCTGCCTGCGGGCCCGTTCCCGCCGCTCGCCCCGCTCCCGCCCGGCGCCCCGGACCGGCGGCTCTTCTCGCCGCTGGAGCAGCGCTTCGCGCCCTACCTCGCCATTTTGCCGGGCATTGTCAACGATGTCAGCACTGATCCGGCCACCCTCGGCTTCTTCGGCGGTGGCTGGTGGCGGACGCCGAGCGAGCCGTACAACGCCCGCGTCCAGGAGCACGTCTACACGCTGAGCTGGTTCTACGCGAACCGGTGCCCGTGGAACCCGTACTACCTCGACCCGGCCCTGCGGAACCGTCTCGACGCCGCGATCGCGCACTACCTGAACCTGCAGCACGCCGACGGCTCGTTCCCGGAGTACTCGATCACCGAGAAATCCAAGGCCGCCACCGGGTTCGGCATGGGCTACCTCGCGAAGACCCTCGCGAACCTGCGGCAGGTCGACGCGCTGCCGGCTCGCCGCGCCGAGCTGACCGCCGCGCTGCGCCAGGGCATGACGTGGTTTCTGAACCCGGCCAACCCGATCTGGGCGCACCCGGTCGAGTACGCCAACCAGAACGCGTCCGGGCTGTCGTCGTCGCAGCTGGCGTTGAAGCTGGACCCGGATCCTGTGCTGGGCGGGCAGTTGCACGACCGCATCGAGTTCCTCGCCGCGAACGGCCAGAGCCCGGCGGGGTTCTTCTACGAGCCGACCGGGATGGACGTCAACTACAACTTCGAGGTGATGCTCCCGGAAATCGCGGAGATCTACGCGCTGACCCGGAACCGGACCGTCGTCGCGATGGCGCGGAAGTTCGCGGACTGGTTCGGCTACAACGTCGTCCGCGAACCCGACGGCTCCGGCTCGCTGACCTACGTCGCCACGTCGAGCCGCACGCACGTGTCCTACTACGACGACGTCATCCCGGACCCGGACCGGACCAACCTCGCGTCGCTGTTCGTCCCGGAAGTCCCGGACCTGGCCGCGTTCTTCACCACCCGCGAGGACCGCGCCGAGACGCGCCGGCAGTGGGCGGCGGTCCCGGGCCCGGCGATCGGACCGGCCAAACAGGACACTTCCCCGCGCATCCTCGCGCACGTCTCCTACGGCGAAGCGTTCCCTTCGCGTGGCGAGAAGCAGGCCGCGCTCCGGCAGCTCCCGTACCTGCGCTCGGCCGACTTCGCCGTGCAGTGCCGGGACGACGCGCTGAACCAGACCTACGTCTACGTCCGGCGCCCGCAGCTGTACCTCGCCGGGTTCTGGGGGACGCGGCCGTCGAGCTACGTCCGGGGCGCGCAGGGAATGTTGTGGCACCCGCGGGCGGGCATGGTGGTGCATTCCCAGCAGGACGACACGCAGTGCTGGGCCAGCCTGCTCCCCAACGGGACCCCGGACGCGCGCGGCCTGCTCGACGCGACGTACGCGATCGGCGACCGGGCCTGGGACGGCAGCAGGCAGGTGCCCGGTTCGGCGCCGGTCGTCGTCCGGTACGGGTTGGACAGTCGCATCCGGACGGTCCTGACCATCACCCGGGACACCGTGACCCGCGAAGTCCGGGGCACGACACCGCTGACCGAGCAGATCCCGCTCGTCCTGCACCCGGGCGACGACGTCCGGTTCGCCGACGGGACCCCGGTCACCCACGGCGCCGGCGCGAGCGCGACGGCGTCAGGCCTGACGATCCGCCGCGGCGGCACGACGATCACCATCGGCTGGGGCGCCGCCCTGGCCGCGACCGTCACCGCGACCCCCGTCACCTTCCTGCGCGACGGTGCCCGGCGGCTGCACGTCCTGCGGGTCCCGCACCCCGGGACCCTCACCACCGGGATCCGCCTTCGGTAGCCGGACGGTGAACGTCGACCCGGTGTCCACCGCGGACTCGACGGTGACCGTCCCGCCGTGGGCCTGCACGAGGTGCCGCACGATGGCGAGACCGAGCCCGCTGCCGCCGGTCTGGCGGCTGCGGGACTTCTCGGCCCGCCAGAACCGGTCGAACACGTGCGGCAGGTCCTCGGCGGCGATCCCGGTGCCGGTGTCCGCGACGGCCAGCGCCACCTCGTCCACAGTGGACGAGACGTGGATCGTCACCCGGCCGCCGGGCGGGGTGTGCCGGACCGCGTTCGTCACCAGGTTGCCGACGATCTGGCGCAGCCGCACCGGATCGGCGGTCAGCGCGGTGTCGCCGCCGGCTTCGACGGTGAGCCCGACGCCGGCCGCGGCGGCCCGGTCGGCGTGGGCGAC